>CAYWVI010000011.1:0-38990 GCA_964461905.1 uncultured Rhizobium sp.
ATTGACCAATCGCGAGCGCCTTCAAGCCATTTGCCAAATTGTCCGTCTTTGATGTGCGACGGAATCCAGTTAATTCCTTGATTCAACTCAACCATACGATCTTTGAAATCGGTAACTTTTACATACCAAGACGAAACCGCGCGATAAATCAACGGCGTGTCGGTGCGCCAGCAATGTGGATAATTGTGAAGATATTGTTCGGTCTTAAGCCAAGCGCCAGTTGATTTGAGATATTTGATGATGTCGTCGTTGGTGTCAAAAACTTGACGACCTTTGAGTGAGAGACCCCCCACCGGTTCGCTTACACTCACCGACTCCCCCTCAAGGGGGGATTTATTACCCTCCCCTTGAGGGAGGGTCGATTGGCGTAATGCAATCGGGGAGGGGTGATTTAAATCAAACATTTCGGAAGTGAATTTTCCACCTTCATCAACTGGGCAAAGAGTTGGAATTCCATTGGCTTTACAAAGCAATTGATCGTCTTCACCAAATCCGGGTGCGAGGTGAACGATGCCAGTTCCGTCTTCAGTTGTGACGAAATCGCCGTGGAGAATTACGAATGAGTTTTTGGTTTTTTCAACGAGATATGGAAAAAGTGGTTTGTATTTTAAGCCTAATAATTCCGAGCCTTTGAAGGTTTTTACTTTTTCAAATTCACCTAAATCTTTGGCGAATTTTTCAACTAAACTGTCGGCTATAATTAATAGTTCTGGATTACCACCTTCACGAAAATGACTAAGGATGGCGTAATCGATTTCTTTTCCAACTCCTAAAGCCAAGTTTGAAGGAAGTGTCCAAGGAGTTGTTGTCCAAGCAACAAGCGAAATTTTCTCTCTTTGTTGGAGTGGAAGCTGGACGGGGTTTGTAACCCCGTCCTCACGTTCATCTCCATTTAGTGAACTTTTGGACGGGGTTACAAACCCCGTCCAGCTCTCTTTGCAGCTTCCAGATTCTGCTAAAAATAATTTTTTTGCACTTTCGTCTTCCAACTCAAACTTCACCGTCACAGCCTTACTCGCTTTTTGGCGGTAAGAATTATCCATTCTGGTTTCGAAGTTAGACAAAGGCGTTTGGCAAGCCCAAGAATAAGGAACAACGCGAAAATCTTCGTAAAGCAAACCTTTGTCAAAAAGCTGTTTGAAAGCCCAAATCACCGATTCCATGTAATTAATATCCATGGTTTTGTAGCTGTTTTGAAAATCGACAAATCTGCCTTGGCGCGTGACGTAATTTTCCCAATCATCAGCATATTTCATAACTGAGGCGCGACAAGCATCGTTAAATTTTTCGATGCCAAATTCTTGAATGGCAATTTGTCCAGAAATTTGTTTGCCTTCAGATTTTGTTAATTCTTTTTCAGTTTCCATCTCGACCGGCAATCCGTGCGTGTCCCAGCCGAAACGACGTTCAACTTTTTTGCCTTTCATGGTTTGATAACGTGCGACCAAATCTTTGATGAAGCCAGTCAACAAGTGGCCATAATGCGGAAGCCCATTAGCAAAAGGTGGGCCGTCGTAAAAAACAAATTCTGACTTTTCTTCTTTTGAATGACGACAAGATGCGTGATCTTTTAAAGCGCATGGCTCTTGAACTGGCGATACATTATCTTCGTCGAGACAGTCGGAAAAATTTCTAATTTCAACTGATTTTTCAAAAACTTTTTCTTCTTGCCAAAAGCGCAAGATTTCTTCTTCCATCTTAGCAAAATCAAGGTTTTGATTGCTTTGAGGATAGTGTGATTTTTTAGTCATTTTTTTTGGAAAAATTGGAAAATGTATTTGTGATAGCTCAATATTTGCGCAAGATAACAAACAGCTTGAATTTAGGTCAATCAAAACTTAAAAAAACCGCCCCGCTAAACTGGTGATAAAAAACATAAAACTAAAATGAGAAAAATAAAAGTTGGTCTTGCAGGTCTTGGAACTGTAGGAAAAGGAGTTTACGATATAATAAACAAGGATGCGGAGATTTTAACCAAAAGAAGTAATGTTGTTTTTGAAATAGTTGCTGCCGCTTCTCGTACAAAAAAAGATTTTTTAGATCCAAAAATTAAATTTTATTCCAACGTTGTTGATTTAGCGTTTGATCCTGAAGTTGAGGTGATTGTTGAAGTTATGGGTGGTTTAACAACGGCAAAAGATTTGATAATTGCTGCAATTAAAAATGGCAAAAAAGTTGTTACGGCAAACAAAGCATTGATTGCAGAACATGGCGATGAGCTTGCTAAACTTGTTACAAAACATAATGGTTATATTGCATTTGAAGCTTCAACTGCTGGTGCAAATCCAGTGATTAAGGCTTTTAAAGAAAGTTTTACAGCGGGTGAAATAACAGAGTTTTATGCAATTTTGAATGGAACTTGTAATTTTATTTTAAGCAAAATGTACGCAGAAAATTCTGATTTTTCTGAAACTTTGCAAGAAGCACAAAAACTAGGTTATGCTGAAGCCAACCCAACTCTTGATATTAAAGGTTTTGATACTGCTCACAAACTAACAATCTTATCTTCTATTGCTTCGTCAACTTATCCATCATTTAAGCAATTGCATATCGAGGGAGTTGATGAAGTTACAATTGATGATGTTACTCTAGCTTCAGAATTAGGTTATAAAATAAAACTTTTGGCAATTTACAAAAAACTTGAAGAGGGTTTTCAGCAAACTGTTTATCCAACTTTAATCAAGAAAAGTGAAAAAATCGCTCAAGTTGATGGTCCTTTCAACGCCGTTTTGGTAAATACAACAAATGCTAGTTGGAACTTTTCCGTTGGGCGTGGAGCTGGAGGTTTAACTACTGGTTCTGCTATTGTGGCTGATTTAATTGATATTGCTTGCAATCGTTTTTCTCCATTATTTGGAGTTGAAAATTCACAATTAGTTGAAGCTAAAGTTATTGATATTTCTGAGCGCAGTGGAAAATATTTTTTAAACCTAAAAGTTAATAAAGAATCAGCACAAAAAATAGATTTAGCACAAACTATTTTCGGTCAAAATATTTCAATAGAAAATGCAACTTTTATTGATGCAAAAGATGAAGTTATATGCGGCTTTATAACTAACGAACAAAAAGAATCAGATGTTATAAATTTGTTCAAAAACCTTGATTCGAATTTGGTTAAAACTGCTAAGTTTTTACGTGTAGAAGAAACAAATTTTTAAAATATGACAGACTTTATTCTTGAAATTTTAAGTGAAGAAATTCCAGCTGGAATGCAAAAAGCTGCAGCTGAAAATTTTCTAAAAATTGCTAATGAGGTTTTAGCAAAAAATAATTTAGTTTTTGATGTAAAAAATTCCAAAACTTTTGTTACTCCAAGGCGTTTGTCTCTTTATTTAAGTGATTTGCAAGATTATCAACAAATGCCAACTATAAGAAGAGTTGGGCCAAAAGTTTCTGCGGATAAAAAAGCAATTGAAGGTTTTTTAAGGTCAGTTGGTTTACAAAGTGAGCAAGAATTAGAAAAAATAGAAACCAATGGCGAACCTTGTTATGTATATGTTAAGCCGTCTTCAAAGATAAAAACTTCTGAAATTTTGAAGGTTTCTATTCCAATAATTTTGCAAAAAATGGTGGTTTCTTGGCCAAAATTAATGAGGTTTGATGTTGATGGTTCTGCTGTTCAGGCAAAGTGGATTCGCCCTGTTAGAAATATTATTTGCATGATTGGTTCTGAGATTATTGATGTCGAGTTTTTTGGTTTAAAATCAAATAATATTACAGAAACAAAGTGGGTTAAAAATCTACAAGTTTTGAATGCTGCAAATTATCAAAAATTATTGAGAGATAATTTTGTGATCCTTGATCAGCAAGAAAGAAAAAAAATCATAATTGAGCAAGTTCATAAGCTTAAATTAAAGCTTGGTTTAGAAGTTATTGATGATGAAAAATCTCCGCTTTTTGATGAAGTTGTTGGTCTTTGTGAATATCCTTTGGCTTTATCTGGAGCAATTGAAGAAAGGTTTTTAGAGCTGCCGCCGGAAGTTTTGATTCTTACTTTAAAGCTGAATCAAAAATATTTTTGCTTAAAAAATCACGATAAAACTTTGGCACCAAATTTTATTTTTATTGCCGATGTTATTGAAGAGATGGCAGACATTAAAAAAATTATCAGAGACAATGAAAAGCTAGTTCAAGCCAGATTGTCTGATGCAGAGTTTTTTATAAATGAAGATCTGAAAAAACCACTGCCAGAAAGAGTTGTAGATTTAAAGAAAATTGTTTTTCACCAAAAACTCGGTTCAATTTACGATAAAACTCAGCGTTTACACAGTTTGGCAAAATTTCTCGCAGTTTTTGTGCCGCACTGCAACATTGCTCTTGTTGAAAGATCAATTGATTTAGCTAAGGCAGATTTAACAACTAAAGCCGTTGCAGAATTGCCAGAATTGCAAGGAAAAATTGGTAGTTTTTATGCCAAAAAACAAAATGAAAATCCAAAAATTTCTGCTGCAATTTATGAACATTATTTGCCACTTGGACCATCTTCAGAATTACCAAAAACATCATTAGGAATTGTTTTGGCAATTGCCGATAAAATTGATTCAATTGTTGGTTTTTATTTGGCTGGTGAAAAACCAACAAGTTCAAAAGATCCCTACGCTTTAAGGCGCGCCGTTCTTGGAATTATTAGAATTGGTTTTGAGTATAATATTGCTTTTCCGATCAGAATTTTAGTAGAAAAATCAATTAATGCCTATCCAACTAAACTTCTAAAAGAGCTTATCAAGAAAGATGATGTTGAGTTTTTGAAAGCAAAGAATGATTTGGTAGAAGATGTGATAATTTTCTTCGTTGAAAGATTAAAATCTTATCTAAAAGAAAATGAAATATTACAGCAAGACATCATTAATGTAGTGATCGAAGAATATCTTTCAGATCTAGAAAAACATAAATATTGCGATGTTCTTTATCTGGCAAAAAAAATCAGGTTTCTTGACAAATTTATTAAAGATTCAAAGCAGCGTAATTTGTTAGAGTTATACAAGCGTTGCTCAAATATTTTGGCAATTGAAGAGAAGAAAGATAAAATAAAATTCGACTCTAAAGTTTCGCGACTTGGTTTAAAAAATAAGTATGAAAAAGTTTTATATAGTCGAGTTAAGGAATTAAAATCTCCGTTTAAAAAATTAATTATTGCTGGTGATTTTGAATCTGCCTTTAGGTTATTAGATGTTTTAGAAATTCCGCTTAGTCATTTTTTTGATAATGTTATAGTTAATGATTCTGACAAAAATCTTCGTGAAAATCGCTTAAACTTATTGGCAAAAATTCGTTATTTATTCAACAAAGTTGGCGATTTGTCGAAGGTTGAATTGTCCTAAAATTTACACTGTATTTTAGTTAAAAAAATGCTGTTAAAAGACGTTTACTCAGAAAATTTTCTCCAAAAGTTAAGCTCAATAATTTTGCAATTTGATGGTGATTTTGATCAGAAAAACTTTTTAAAAATCGCCAAAGATTTTGATAATCAAGAATTGAAGCAAAGAATGCGTTCAATTTCTAATGCTCTTGAGAAATGCCTTTCTTCACAAAGTTTTGATCAAAAAATTTCTATTTTAAAAAAATCTGCGCTGGCTTTGCCAAAAGATAAAATGTCTGGTTTGGCTTTGATTATTTTTCCTGACTTTATTGAAGTTTTTGGACTTAGAAATTTTGATGAATCAATGCAATCACTCGAATTTTTTACTGAATTTGGTTCGTCAGAATTTGCGGTTAGACAGTTTATTAAGCTGGATCAAAAACGCGCTCTGCAATTTTTTGAAAAATGGAGCAAAAGCAAAAATCATCATGTTAGAAGGTTAGCTTCTGAAGGTTTGCGTCCAAGACTTCCTTGGGGAGAAGTTTTGCATGATTTTAAAAAAGATCCAAAACCAATTTTGCCGATTTTAGAAAATCTTAAAAATGATAATTCAGAATATGTGCGCAAATCAGTGGCAAATAATTTAAATGATATTTCTAAAGATCATCCACAGCTGGTTTTAGATTTGATGAAAAAATGGCAAAAAGAACAAGTTTCAGAAAGTTTGATCAAACACGGATTAAGAACTTTGCTAAAAAAAGGTAACAAAGAGGCTTTGGCATTGATTGGAGTTGATTGTAATAATTTGTTGGAAAAATTTTTAATCGAAAACTTTTCTTTACAAAAAACCTCGGTAAAAATTTCTGGCAGTTTAAGCTTTGATTTTAGCTTGCGTAATCAAGTTATAGGCAAGAAAATCAGGCTCGAATATGCCGTTTATTTTCTTAAACAAAACGGTGTCCATACAAAAAAAATTTTCCAAATCACAACTAAAAATTTCGCTAAAGGGGTTTTTGATTTTTCTAAAAAACATTCTTTTCGTGATCTGACAACCAGAAAACATTATGCTGGAAAGCATTTAATTTCTTTAGTTGTGAATGGTTTTGAGATTCAAAAACTTCAATTCGAACTTACAAAATGACAATGCAAAAATTCTCTGGAGAAAAATTTGTTTATTCTTTCGGTGATGGTAAATCTGAAGGTGATGCTTCAATGAAAAACCTTCTTGGCGGTAAAGGTGCAAATTTGGCAGAAATGTCAAATATGGGTTTGCCAGTTCCACCGGGATTTACAATTACTACAGAGTTTTGTGACTTTTATTATAAAAATGGCAAAAAAATTTCTGATGCTTTGAAGGTAGAAGTTTCTTCTGCTCTAAAAAAGGTTGAAGAAAATATCGGTGCAAAATTTGGTGATGAAAAAAATCCATTACTTTTTTCAGTTCGCTCAGGTGCGCGCGCTTCAATGCCGGGAATGATGGATACAGTTTTAAACTTAGGTTTAAATGACAAAACAGTTGTGGGTTTGGCTGAAAAATCTGGAAATCGTCGTTTTGCTTTCGATTCTTACCGTCGTTTTATTCAAATGTATTCAAACGTTGTTTTGGGTTTTGATCATCACAATTTTGAAGTTATTTTAGATGAAAAAAAACATGAATTTGGCGCATCAGCAGATACTGATTTAACATGTGAAAATCTTGAAGAAATTGTTGCACTTTTTAAAGCGGAAATCAAAAAAGAATTGGGCCGCGATTTTCCTCAAGATGTGAACGAACAACTTTGGGGAGCGGTTGAAGCGGTTTTTGCTTCTTGGATGAATAATCGTGCAATTGTTTATCGCCAACTTAATGATATTCCTGCTTCTTGGGGAACTGCAGTAAACGTGCAGTCAATGGTGTTTGGTAATATGGGAGATACTTCGGCAACTGGTGTTGCATTCACTCGCAATCCTTCAACAGGAACAAAAGAACTTTACGGTGAATATTTAATTAATGCTCAAGGTGAAGATGTTGTTGCTGGTATTCGCACGCCACAATCAATTACAATTTCTGGAAAAGAACAACTTGGTTCAAAATTGCCTTCAATGGAAGAAACCATGCCAGATGTTTTTTTTCAGCTTGTTGAAATTTACAAAAAACTCGAAAATCACTATCGTGATATGCAAGATATTGAGTTTACTGTGCAAAACAAAAAATTATGGATGCTTCAAACCCGTAATGGCAAGCGCACAGCACAAGCTGCTGTTAAAATTGCTGTTGATATGGTGAATGAAAAATTAATTGATAAAAAAGATGCATTAAAACGAATTGATCCAATGAGCTTAGATCAACTTTTGCATCCAACTTTGGATCCAAAAGCAAAAGTTCAAGTAATTGCAAAAGGTCTTCCAGCTTCTCCGGGTGCCGCTTCTGGTATTGTTGTTTTTTCTTCGGCGGAGGCAGAAAAACGTTCTGAAAATGGTGATAAAGTTATTTTAGTGCGTGTTGAAACTAGTCCTGAAGACATTAAAGGAATGCATGTTTCTCAAGGAATTTTAACTGCTCGTGGTGGTATGACTTCTCACGCTGCAGTTGTTGCGCGCGGAATGGGAACACCTTGTGTTTCTGGTGCTGCTGGTTTGCATGTTGATCATCATGGCAATTTTTTTACTGCTAATGGAACAAAAGTTAAAGAAGGAGAAACCATTACTATCAATGGTTCAAATGGTGATGTAATGCTTGGTTTAGTGCCAACTTTAAAACCAAATCTTTCGGGTGATTTTGAAACAATCATGAAATGGGCAGATGAAGTGCGTGTTTTAAGAGTGCGTACTAATGCTGAAACTCCACTTGATTGTCAAACTGCACGTGATTTTGGTGCTGAAGGAATTGGTCTATGCAGAACTGAACATATGTTTTTTAACGAAGATCGCATTATTTCAGTGCGTGAAATGATTTTGGCTGAAACTCTTGATGGTCGCAAAAAAGCATTGGCAAAATTATTGCCGATGCAGCGTGCTGATTTTGTTGAGATTTTTAAAATTATGGCTGGATTGCCAGTTACAATTCGTCTTTTAGATCCGCCGCTTCATGAGTTTTTGCCTCATAAAGAAAGCGAGATTGTGGAAGTTGCAGAAGCTTTAAACGTTGATGCTTCTTACGTAAAACATAGAACTCATCAGCTACAAGAACAAAATCCGATGCTTGGTCATCGCGGTTGTCGTTTGGGAGTTTCTTATCCAGAAATTTATGAAATGCAGGCGCGTGCAATTTTTGAAGCTGCATCAATTGTAAAAAAAGAAACCAAACAAGATGTGCTTTTAGAAATTATGATTCCGCTAGTTGCAACAAAGAAAGAATTGCAAATTTTAAAAGAGTTGGTGGTTGCAACTGAAAAATCAGTTGAAAAAGAATCTGCTATAAAATTGAGCTATATGGTTGGAACTATGATTGAACTTCCTCGTGCTGCGTTGATGGCTGATAAAATAGCTGAAGAAGCAGAATTTTTTAGTTTTGGAACTAACGATTTAACCCAAACAACTTTTGGTTTATCTCGCGATGATTCTGCAAGTTTCTTAGGTCATTATCAAAAAGCTGGAATTTTAGAAAAAGATCCTTTCGCTGAATTAGATCAAGATGGAGTAGGGCAGTTAATTAAAATTGCTGTAGAAAAAGGAAAATCTGTGCGTAAAGAAATTAAACTAGGAATTTGTGGTGAACATGGAGGAAATCCAGCCTCAATCGAATTCTGCCATAAAACTGGTTTGAATTACGTGAGCTGCTCTCCTTACCGCGTGCCGATTGCAAGATTAGCAGCAGCTAGAGCGGCATTGTAAAAACTAATTGTAGGTACTCTAAATTTCTAAATCCGTACTTACTTTTATTTTTGATACAAATGTAAATAAATGATCAAAATCAATTTTTACATTTGTATATACCTATTTCTTAACACTAAGAATGAAAAAAATTTTAAATCTTTTTATAATCATTTTTTTTACTGCTTGCTCAATTGGTGCTGGTGAAAATTCAAAAATGATTGCGAGTAAAAAAGGTTATTTTCCACAATTAGTAGGAATTGATTTAGAAGGTGAAAGACGTGAAATTCCACAAAGCTTTAATAATAAAATTAATATCGTTGTTGTGGCTTTTAAGCGTGAACAGCAAAAAAATGTTGATGGTTGGATTAAAGTTGTTGATGAAATTATTTCTCAAAGATCAGACATAAATTTTTATGAATTGCCTGTGATTTATGAATTAAATTCAGTTTCTCGTTCATTTATTAATAATGGTATGCGTCGCGGAGTTGTTGGATCAAAAGCTAGAAAAAGAACAATTACAATTTACACAAATCGCGAGGTTTTTTTTCAACATATGAAGATGAAGGAAAATAACATCTACGTTTTGATGTTAGATAAAGCAGGAAAAGTAATTCAAAAAATCGAAGGTGATGCAACTTCAGAGAATATAGAAAAGTTAAAAAATAAATTGAGGTAATTTATTTGCAGATTTCTCTCATTCTAGCATAAGCACGAGTAATTCCTTTTAGAGAATATTCGTCAACAGCGTAAGTTCCAACTGCTGAATCGCTTCTTACTTTTAGGTTTCCGCTATTTAGCATGGCATCAATAATTGCTAAATCTTCAACTTTAGTTTTTGCCCAAGCTAAATTTCCTTTTGCTAATAATTTGAATTGCAAAGGATCAACCAAAACAAAAACCTCGCTGCTTAATTTATATTCAAAGCCACTTGAGATGCTTATTTCTTCGCTACGATCTTTTTGAAAGCGAGTAATCATAATATATGGTTTTTGGCGATGATTATGATCGCTGTCGCTTCGAGTTGGATGAGAAATAATGTAGCATTTTTTAAACTCTAATTCGTTTTCCTGAATTTCAAAAACTTGCCATCTGTAAAAAGCACTATCAATAACTTGTGCACGACATTGGCGTAAAGATACAAGCATAAATATCGCATATATTACGATAATAACGGCAATTTTTGTTAAGTGATGAAGTAGCTTCATTTTAATTAAGAAATTCTAGCTAAAGAGTATTCGAGAATTGTGATTAAACCCTGTTTAGAATCAGAATTTGAAAATAATCCAAGATTTTTAACTGCTAAATCATGATGTTTTAGAGCCATGTCTTTGCAATCTGTAAGGATTTTATATTTTGTTAATAACTCTAAAAATTTAGTAAAGTCTGAATCATTTTTCTCACTTGCAAGTAGATTTTTACTAAAGACGTCAGCAATAAATTTTTGCTCCAGTTCATTGGCTTTTTTTAGAAGTAAAATTACTGGAAGAGTAACTTTACCTTCGAAGAAGTCGTTACCAATATCTTTTCCTAAAGTTTTTTCATCAGATGAATAATCAAGCATGTCATCAACAATTTGAAAAATAATCCCAAGATTTTCCCCAAAATCTTTTAATGCAGAGACTTTTTCATTTGATACATCGCTTATTAAAGCTCCAGCTTCGCAAGCTGCAGAAAATAATACTGCAGTTTTTCCAAAAATAATTTCGTAATATTTTTCGATAGAAAGGCTAAGATCATTAGAACTTTCAAGCTGCATAACTTCGCCATCAGCCATGATTGAAGAGGCTTTTGCTAATAAAGAAAGCACTTCAAGATTTTTAACCCTAACCATTAACTGAAAGGCAATTGAAAAAAGATAATCACCAACAAGAATGCTAGCTTTATTGTCCCAAAGTGCATTAGCGGTTTTTTTTCCACGTCTTACTTGGCTGGCATCAACAACATCGTCATGTAATAAAGTTGCGCTATGAATTAGCTCAACAGCTGCAGCAAGATCATGAGAATTTTTAAGATTTTTATTCTCACAAATATTAGCTGCTAAAATCAGAAGAATTGGGCGAATACGCTTTCCACCAGAAGAGATTAGATGATTTGAAATTTCAGCAATTAGAGGAGATTTTCCAACGGCAAATTCTAAAATAATTTCATCTACTTTTTTTAGATCATCTGCAAGTTTAGTTAGAACATTTTCAACATTATCCATTTTTATCTATAGTTAAAATCTTGTGACGACATTCTTCAATTTTTAAGGCAATGTTATTTAAGATGGCGCGAACTTCATCTAAAGATTTTTCTGACGCGCCCTTAGTAACAAAAGAGATATATTGTGTGGCAAGTTGATCTGCATATTCTTCAAGCTTTGTGACTAATTCTTCAGCTATTGCAAATTGTTGTTGTGCAAGTTGATGAGAACTATCCTGAACTGCATGTATCATGCGATCAGCAAAGGCATAATATTCGACAATTTCATTGTAAACTTGCTCTTGTTTTGAGGTCGCCATTTTTACAAATTTTAATTAATATTATCTTGTAATAGCTTGAAGGTAATACTGTCGTGCAAAGCTCTGAAAGAGGCATCAACAATGTTTTCTGATACACCAATTGTTGTCCACTTACTTTTACCATCGCTAGATTCAATCTGAACGCGAGTAACTGCTTGTGTGCCATCAGAAGGTGTTAAAATTCTCACTTTATAATCGGTTAAACATAGGTTTTTTAAAGTAGGATATTTACGAGACAAAGCTTTTCTTAAAGCTTTGTCCAAAGCATTTACAGGGCCATTTCCTTCAGCAACAGACATTGTTGTTTTATTGCCAATTTTAATTTTAATTGTTGCTTCAGCTACGGTAATAATTTTGCCTTTTGAATCAAACTTGCGTTCATCAAGAACTCGAAAACCAACTAGATCAAAAAAACTTGGCACAATTGCCAAAGATTTTTTAGCCAAAATTTCAAAAGAAGCATCGGCAGCATCGTAAGCATATCCTTTAGCTTCAAGGTCTTTTACTTGATTTACTAAATCAGCAATTTGGTGAAATTTAATTTTATCGTCAGGATCAAGACCAATTTTTTTCAAACGAGAAATAATATTAGAGCGTCCTGCTTGATCAGAAATCATGATTTGGCGTTCATTACCAACTTTTTCTGGTGCAATATGTTCATAAGATTCGGGGTTTTTAGCAACTGCAGAAACATGCAATCCTCCTTTGTGAGCAAAGGCATATTTGCCAACATAAGGTGCAAATTTATCGCGTTCTTTGTTAAGCAAATCATCAAGAAAATTTGATGTATGTACTAAATTTTTTAAATGTTTTTCATCAATTCCAACGTCAAAACCCATTTTCAAGTATAAGGTTGGAATAATGCTAATTAAGTTGGCATTTCCGCAACGCTCACCAAGTCCGTTGATTGTGCCTTGAACTTGTCTAACTCCAGATTCAACAGCGGCAAGAGAGTTGGCAACTGCATTGCCGGTGTCGTTGTGACAGTGAATTCCCAGATTTTCACCAGGAATAATTTTGGTTACTTCTTTAACAATTTTAGAAATTTCGCTTGGTAAGCTGCCGCCATTTGTGTCGCACAAAACAATCCAGCGCGCACCAGCCTCAAATGCAGTTTTAACAGCACGCAAAGCAAATTTTGGGTTAGCTTTGTAGCCATCAAAAAAATGTTCGGCATCAAACATCGCTTCTTTTTTCTTTTTTATGATGTGTTTGATTGAATCAGAAATCATATCCAGATTTTCTTTTTCTGAAATATGTAAGGCGTGCTTTAGATGAAAATCCCAAGTTTTTCCAACAATACAAACTGACTTAACATTAGAGTTTGTGAGGGCGTTTAATCCAGCGTCATTTGCAGCAGAAATGCCATTTCGACGCGTCATTCCAAAAGCAGAAAATTGTGATTTTTTTAGTTTTGGTAATTTAGCAAAAAACTCATCATCAGTTGGATTTGCTCCCGGCCAGCCGCCTTCAATATAATCAACACCTAAATTGTCTAAAATTTTAGCAATAGCAATTTTATCGTGAACACCAAAATTTACGGTACTAGTTTGCGCGCCATCGCGTAAGGTTGAATCGTATAAATAAACTCGAGGTTTTTTTGCCATTTTTTTAAATTAAAAAAATTACCACTCCAAAAGCGGCAAATATTATTGATGAAAGCCAAAAACTTTTAACAACCTTTTGTTCTGACCAACCAAGTTTTTCAAAGTGGTGATGAAGTGGTGCCATTAAAAAAATTCTTTTTTTGCGTAATTTGAAAGAACCAACCTGCAAAATAACAGAAACTGCTTCGGCTACAAATAGAAGAGAAATTACAAAAAAGATTAATTCTTGTTTAACAATAATTGCAATTAAACCAAGAGAAGCACCAATTGCAAGGCTACCAACATCGCCCATAAAAATTTTAGCTGGTTTTAAGTTGAATGTTAAAAATGCTAAAATTGCGCCAATTAAAGCAATGCAAAAAAAGACTAATTCTCCAGAAAATTTAATATGAGGAACATAGAAATTTGCAGCTAATTCTGGGCTAGAAGATGCATAAATTAGCAAAATCATGCAAATTAAATTAACAATTGCAGGCACTGAAACCAAGCCATCTAAGCCATCTGTTAAATTTACGGCATTTGACGAGCCAACTATTACAAAATTTACCAAAAGAACATAAAAAACGAAACTTATCGCAATAAAATGACCCGTGCCAAAAGGCAGAAAAATACGACTTTCAAGATGAATTGGATCAACCATTCCTAGCCACAAAAATACTGCGCCAATTATGCCAAACTGAATTATTAGTTTTATGCTACCACGAAATCCTTTAGTATTTTTATAAAAAACTTTCATCAAATCATCAGTTAAACCAATTGCAGCAAATGTTAATAAAACCGCACCAACTGAAAGGATATAACGATTAGTAAAATCAATAAAAAGTAAGGTGGTTAGAATTGTTGACAAAACAATAAAAATTCCACCCATGGTTGGAGTTTTTTGTTTTGTTGCTAAGTGTGTAGATGGTCCGTCAGTTCTAATTGGCTGAAAAAATCTGGGATTTTCTTTAACAAAATTAATGTATTTTTTTGTGCTAAAGAAACCAATTAAATAAGATGATGAAAGGCAAACTAAGGCTTTAAGCCAAAGGTGACTTGCTAAAAAACTAGTGAGCACTTGTTATTTGTTGATTAAATTTTTCGATAATTTTTTCCATCTTCATTCCACGTGAACCTTTAACATAAAGAATATCTTCATCATTAAGTAGATTTTCTATTTCAAGGCTTGCAGTAGTTGAGTTAAGAAAAGTTTTGTAAGAATGTTGTGCCAATTTATTTGCTGCTAAAGTCATGTTAGAACCAACCAAAATAGCAAAATCAATGTGAAGCGCGGCTAAATAATTTGTTACTTTTTCATGTAATTCAACAGATTTTTCACCGAGTTCTAACATATCACCAAGAGCAACAACAAGGCGTTTTTTCTTAAGAGCTTTTTTAAGTTCTAAAGCATTATCAATTCCAGCTTTAATTGAAGGAAGGCTGGCGTTGTAAGTGTCGTCAATAATCGTTATTATTTTATCATGAAGATTTATCTCTAGGATTTTGCCACGACCAGCAACATCTTCAAGTTCTATAAGTTGTGCTAATCCTTTTTTTGTTTCAGTACTTAAATTATCAAGACAAGTGTTGACAATTAAAGAATTCAAAATAGTGATTTTGTTAGTTGAGGAAATTTGATAAGAAAATTGATTATTTTTTGTATTTACCAAAACCTCTGAAGTGCCAGAATCTTTTATTTTATAGCTTGTAAGACAATAATCACTTTGTGGATTTTGTCCAAAAGTTAAAATTTTTACTCCTAACTTTTCAGCGCGTTTTTTAAGAAATTCAAAATGAATATTATCGCGATTAATCAAGGCAATTCCTTGTGGTTCTAATCCCAAAAATATTTCCGATTTAGCTAGGGCAATTTCTTCTTCGTTTTTAAAAAACTCAATATGAACAGGACCAACATTTGTAACTATTGCCAAATGAGGTTTGGCAAGTTTTGAAAGCGGTTCAATTTCATTTAAGTGATTCATGCCCATTTCAAAAATTCCAAATTTGCAATCGCGTTCAAAATTGCAAAGACAAAGTGGTAAGCCAATGTGATTGTTTAAATTTCCGGGAGTTGCAAAAGTTTTTCCTAAAGCAGAAAAAACTAATTTTAACATTTCTTTGGTTGATGTTTTTCCAACCGAACCAGTAACGGCAATAATTTTTGCTTGGCTTCTTTGGCGCGAAAATTCGGCTAATTTATACATCGCACAAAAAGTGTCTTTTACCAATAAAAAATCAGTATTTTCAATTTTGCTTTTATCTTGAATTAGCAAGGCTTTACATCCATTTTTAGAAGCTTGATTAAGAAAATCATGAGCATCGTTATTTTCGCCTTTTAGTGCAATAAAAAGTCCGTTTTTTGGGGTTTTTCTGCTATCAATTACAACTTCGTCAACTACTAAATTATCGCTTAATTTATGTTCTAAAAGCTGATCAGATAAAGCTTCAAGTAATTCATTCTTTGTCCAAAGGGTCATATTTATAATTGTTTTAATTCATTTTCTTCGAATCGGGCACCAAATTTTTGAATGATTTTTGCCGCTAAATTATTGGCAAATTCTGCCGATTTTTCTAAAGAAAATTCATTGTTAATTCCATATAAAAACCCAGCAGCAAAAATGTCTCCAGCACCAGTTGTATCAATAAGTTTCTCAATTTTTTTAGCGGCAATTTTGAAAGATTTATTGTTATAAAAAATTTCACATCCTTTTTCTGATTTTGTAACGGCGACAATTAGTTTTTTATTTTGCAAAAACAGTTCAGAAAAATTTTCCGAAATCTCTAAAGCCTCATTTTCATTGGCAAACAAAATGTCTAAATCATTAGTAATTAATTCTAAAAAATCTTTTTTATGACGTGCTACGCAAAATGAATCTGAAAGCGAAAAGGCAACTTTAACATGATGTTTTTTTGCTAAAAAAATTGCTTTTTTTAATGCTAAAATTGTTGAAGGTTTATCCCATAAATAACCTTCTAAATATAGAATTTCTGCTCCAACAAAAATTTTTTCATCAATATCAAATTCATCAATTTCTGAAGCGCAGCCAAGAAAAGTACACATCGTGCGCTCTGCGTCAGGAGTAAGTAAAATAAATGATTTTGCGGTTGGTTTTTGATGATTTTTATTGCTAAAAAACTCGCAGCCAGTTTTTTGCAATTCAGAAATAAATTTTTGACCAAAAATATCATCACCAACTTTGCCAATAAAATTGGTTTTAACACCAAGTTGTGCTAAAGTTGCGGCTGTGTTTCCAGCAGATCCGCCAGAAGTTATTTTTTCTGATTTTAAAGCAGATAATTCTTGAGCAACGTCATTTTCAATTAATGACATTGAACCCTTAATTAGGTTATTTTTTTCTAAAAACGAATCATCAACTTTGCAGATCACATCCACAATTGCGTTGCCAATGGCGATTATTTTTTTCATTTTTTATTTTACTAAGATTTTAAAAAACTTTTTCTTACCAACCGATAGTTCAAAATCTTGTTTTTCACTAAAAACAAACTGAACGTCTAAAATCGCTTCGCCGTTTATTTTAACGGCTTTTCCTTCAATTAATTTTTTTGCCGCACCTTTTGATTCAGAAGCTCCAATTTCAAAAATCACGTCAGTTAATTTTGAATTCAAAGCAATTTCTTTTTCCTCAAAAGCGGCAGAATTTTTGGCAATAAAAATCTCACGTGCTTTTTCTAAAGCTTCGATTGCTGATTTTTCTCCGTGACAAATTTTTACAGCTTCAAAAGCCAGAATTTCTTTGGCTTTGTTAATTTCTTGGTCTTTGAATTTCTCAAGTTCGGCAATTTTACAAAGATCTAAATCAGTGAATAATTTTAAGAACTTGGAAACATCAGCGTCGTGAGTGTTGCGAAAATATTGAAAATAGTCAAAAGGCGAAAGCATTGTTTCATCAAGCCAAATTGCGCCATCAGCAGTTTTACCCATTTTTTTGCCGTCAGAAGTTGTTAGAAGAGGCGAGGTGAGGCCGAATGTTTCTTTTGCTGAAATTGTATTCAATCCCATAGAAGCCAAAGCTAAATTTTTTATTGCATTATCTCTCCTCGTTAACTCAACCCCATTAACAATATTTCCCCATTGATCTGATCCACCAATCTGCAAACGACAATTTTTAGTTTTGTTTAGTTCGTAAAAATCATAAGCCTGCAAAATCATGTAATTGAACTCAAGAAAGCTCAAAGGCTGCTCGCGCTCTAAACGTGTTTTTACCGAATCAAAAGTCAGCATACGATTAATTGAAAAATGGCGGCCAATGTCGCGCAAAAATTCCAAATAATTTAGGTTTTTTAACCAATCATCATTATTTACAATTTCCGCACCATTTGTGCCTTCAAAGCTGATAAATTTTTCTAAAGTTTTTTTAATTCCAGCAAGATTTTCTTGAATTTTTGTTTCGTCCAAAACTTGGCGCGCTTCATCTTTTCCGCTCGGATCACCAATTTTTGTGGTGCCGCCGCCAAGTAAAATCAAAGGTTTGTGGCCATGTTTTTGCAGTAAACGCAAAATCATAATTTGAATTAAGCTGCCAGCATGCAAAGATTTTGCGGTGCAGTCAAAGCCAATGTAAGCTGTGATTGACTCGCGCGCCATTAATTCGTCAAGTTCGTTTAAGTGAGTGCATTGAGCGAAAAAACCGCGCGCAGAAAATTCTTGAAGAAAGTTTGACGAAAATTCTGATTTTAAATTCATTTTTTGTAATTTAGTTTGATGAAAATAAGCTCTCTAATTATTTAAATCGTGCTCCAATTAAGCAATTCCTTTTATTATGAATCTTGAAGAAAAACAAAAAATCACCTCAGAGTGGTTTCGTCTTTTGCGTGATAAAATTTGTGCTGAATTTGAAAAAATCGAAGAAGAATTTGCAGAAAAAAATAATCTAAAAAATTCAGGAAAATTTGAAAGAAAAAACTGGAATAGGGCAGATAAATTAGGTGATGGTGGTGCTGGGGAAATGTCGTTAATGAAAGGAAATGTTTTTGAAAAAGTTGGTGTAAATTTTTCTAAAGTTTATGGCGATTTTTCAGAAGAATTTGCCAAACAAATTCCGGGAGCTGAAGAAAATCCAAAATTTTGGGCGAGTGGAATTTCATTAGTTGCACATATGAAATCGCCTTTGGTTCCTGCCGTTCATATGAATACGCGCTTTATTTGCACTACAAAAAATTGGTTTGGTGGCGGTGCAGATTTAAACCCAATGTTTGAAGTTGAACAAGATACAAAAGATTTTCATCAAGCTTTTAAAGATGCTTGTGACAAGGCTTCGCCAGATTATTACGAAAAATATAAAAAATGGTGTGATGAATATTTTTTTATTAAGCACCGAAATGTTTCTCGTGGAGTTGGTGGAATTTTTTATGATTATTTGAATTCCCAAAATTTTGATGATGATTTTGAATTTACTAAAAATGTTGGCTTGGCTTTTTTAGATATTTTTCCAAAATTAGTTCGTCGTCATATGTTTGAGAAATGGAATGACGAGCAGAGAGAACATCAGCTAAGAAAACGTGGACTTTACGCTGAATTCAACTTGGTTTATGATCGTGGTACAAAATTTGGATTAATGACTGGTGGAAATACAGAGGCAATTTTAATGTCTTTACCGCCAGTTGCTAAATGGGATTAAGTCGCGAGTTGTCTTTGAAGCGTAGCGAAAAAATCTACGAAGGCTTTGAGCGTTAAAAAACATGCTAAATGCATGTTTTTAGCACAAAGCGGGCAAAGGAGCGAAGGCGACGCGTGCCCAGTCGCGAGTTGTCTTTGAAGCGTAGCGAAAAAAGCAACGAAGCGTTGTTAAAACTAAAATGTAAATAAAATGCAAAAACTTGAAAAAATCTACGAAGGCTTTGAGCGTTAAAAAACATGCTAAATGCATGTTTTTAGCACAAAGCGGGCAAAGGAGCGAAGGCGACGCGTGCCCAGTCGCGAGTTGTCTTTGAAGCGTAGCGAAAAAAGCAACGAAGCGTTGTTAAAACTAAAATGTAAATAAAATGCAAAAACTTGAAAAAATCTACGAAGGAAAAGCCAAACAACTTTACAAAACCGCTGATGAAAATCTTTTGATTCAGTATTTCAAAGATGATGCAACGGCTTTTAACGGCGAAAAAAAAGAAGTAATTACAGGGAAGGGAGTTTTGAATAATCTTATCTCTGAAAAAATTATGCTGGAAATGGCTGCCGCTTCTGTTCCAACTCATTTTGTAAAAAGATTGGATGATCGTGAACAATTAATTCGTAAAGTTAAAATTATCCCTCTTGAAGTTATTATCCGAAATGTTGCGGCTGGATCAATGGCAAAACGTCTTGGTATTGCTGAAGGAACTTCATTGCTATCTCCAGTTTTTGAAATTTGTTTTAAAGATGACGCGCTTGGAGATCCTTTAATTAATGATGATCATGCAGTAAAGGTTTTAAAAATTGTCACTGAATCACAACTTGTGGAACTGAAAAAATATGCCCTAAAAGTTAATGAGATTCTTACAAATATTTTCAAAAATATTGGTATCAAACTGGTTGATTTTAAGATTGAGTTTGGATTTGATGCGCAGCAAAAAATAACCTTAGCTGATGAAATTAGTCCTGATAGCTGTAGGCTTTGGGATGAAAAAACCTCGCAAAAACTTGATAAAGATGTTTTTAGAAGGGGCTTAGGAGATCTTGTTGAAGTTTACTCTTTGGTTGCTTCTCGCTTAGGAATTAAAATTAATTAATCATGAAAATCAGAATTCTAATATCTTTAAAAAACGGTGTTTTAGACACGCAAGGCAAAGCAATTGAAGGTTCTTTAAATAAGAATTTAGGTTTTGCGCAAATCTCACAAGTTAGACAGGGAAAAGTTGTAGAGCTTGATATTGCAGAAAGTGATCCAGCAAAAATCAAAGAAATTGTTGATGAAATTTGCGATAAACTTTTAGTTAATAAGATTATCGAGAATTATACTTACGAGGCAATATAATGAAATCTGCAGTAATTACATTTCCAGGATCAAACTGTGATCGCGATGCTTTTGAAGCATTGCAAAAACTAGGTAGCAAAGTTCAAAAAATATGGCATCAAGAAACAAAATTAGATGATAATTTAGATTTAATTGTTGTTCCGGGCGGTTTTTCGTATGGGGATTATTTGCGTTCTGGAGCTATGGCTTCAATTTCACCAGTAATGCAAGAAGTTAAAAGACTTGCGGAAAAAGGTGTAAAAGTTCTTGGAATTTGTAATGGATTTCAAATTCTAACAGAAACTGGGCTCTTGCCCGGAGTTTTACTGCGTAATAAAAAAATGAAATTTATTTGCCGCAATGTCACTTTGCGTGTTGAAAATAATGAAAGTCACTTCACTAAAAAATATAAAAAACATCAGGTTGTTAGGTATCCAATTGCCCATATGGATGGAAATTATTTTGCCGAAACTGAAGTATTAAAAGCTTTAGAAGGCAATGGAAACATAGCTTTCCGTTATGTTGATGCTGAAGGTAATTTAAGCGATGAATCTAATCCAAATGGTTCTCTTTTAAATATTGCAGGAATTTTTAACGATAAGAAAAATGTTTTGGGAATGATGCCTCACCCAGAAAGAGCAATTGATGAAGATACTGGATCAAAAGATGGTTTGGCTATTTTTGAAGCTTTGGTTGGCTAACTTAGTGAAAATGGTTTAAGCCAATATCTTGGTTTTATAATGGACAAGAGAAATATTTGTCATTTTTAGATTTTGCTTCATCACACTTTTGCTGTAGTTCTATAAAGTCATTTACTATTGAATTACGTAGATTCTGAGAGGCAATTTTAGTTAGGTTTGATCGCAAATAATTTTCTGCAGTCACTGATCCATAGCGATTATCTGTGATATTATAGTTATCACTAACAATAGTGTAGCCATCAGAAATAGTTTCTGCGTTGGCAAGGTTTTTTAAAGTATAATTAACGGTGAGACTAATTTTATTACGTCCAGAAGAGCCTGTGATAGTAATAAAAGTTGGTGTGATTTTTTCTGAAAGATTTAGAATTAAAAAATATTTTGGCTCAACTTTGAGCTGATCTGGGTTCAAAACATCATAAAGATTATTTTTTAAATCTTGATCGAGTTTAGAGCGATCTTTTTTGATTCTAATTGCAGCAAGTTCTTTTGTAAAAGAAACATCAGATTCATTTTTTGTATCTCGATAAATCACACGAAATCCGCAAGAACAAAAACTAAGTATAATCAATAAAACTAAAATTTTATTTAGCATTTTTGTTTTTAATTGCATGTTCAACAAAAGAGACAAAAAGCGGATGAGCTGCAAAAGGTTTTGACTTGAGTTCAGGGTGAAATTGAACACCAACAAAAAATGGATGATCTTTGATTTCTACAATTTCAGGAAGTTTTTGATCTGGAGACATTCCAGAAAAAATTAATCCAGCTTTTTCTAACTGTGATTTATAGGTAACATTCACTTCATAGCGATGTCTGTGGCGTTCGGAAATAGAAGTTTTTTTGTAAATTCTCTCAGCTAAAGATCCTTTTAAAATTTTGCACGGATAAGCTCCAAGTCTCATTGTTCCACCCAAATCGCTGCCAGCTTTTTTGGTTTTTTTACCATCTTGCCATTCATGCATCATGCCAACTAGGAAGCTGCCTTTTTTAGAAAATTCGCTGGAAGTGGCATCTTTTATTTTTAGAACATTTCGAGCATATTCAATTACAGCCATTTGCATTCCGTAACAAATTCCTAAACAAGGAATTTTATTGATGCGAGCTTGCTCAAGCATGCTGATTTTTCCCTCAACTCCATCTTCACCAAATCCACCTGGAACAAGAATTGCGTCGATATTTTTTGGTAAGTCTTTTTTATTATTACGAGCATTTACCCAAACAATATTAGCTTTTGCTTTTAAAGAAAAAGCTGCGTGATCAATTGCTTCAAGTAGCGATTTATATGAATCGCGATAATCTGTGTATTTACCAACAATGGCGATATTTACTTCAGATTTTGGATTTTCGATAGCGTCTTTAATAGCAATCCATTTGCTTAGATCTGGTTTTTTCTTATCATCTAATTTGAAGAATTTCAAAATTTCTGTATCAAGACCATTTTTATGATAAATCATTGGAACTTCATAAATACTTGAAGCATTTGGTGCAGCAATAACAGATGAAGCTGGAACTGAACACATTTGAGCAATTTTTTCCAGATGTGATTTTGTTACTGGTCTTTCTGCTCGACATAAAAGAACGCTAGGTTGAATGCCAATTGAACGTAGTTCTTTTACAGAGTGTTGAGTTGGTTTTGTTTTAAGTTCATTAGCACTTTCAATGTATGGTAGCAATGTTAAATGCAAAAAGGCGCAACGTGCTTGTCCATATTCATATCCAAGTTGACGAATAGCTTCAAAAAATGGCAAAGCTTCAATGTCACCAACTGTTCCTCCAATTTCACAAAGTAAAAAATCAACGCCTTTAATATCGTTTAAAATGAATTCTTTAATAAGATTGGTTACGTGTGGAATAACTTGAACTGTTCCGCCCAAATAATCACCTTTACGCTCTTTGGAAAGTAGGTTTGAATAGATTTGTCCTGCGGTTACGTTGTCAGATTTTTTTGCATCAACTCCTGTAAATCTTTCGTAATGACCAAGATCTAAATCGGTTTCAGCTCCGTCTTCTGTAACAAAAACTTCGCCATGTTGTGTAGGGCTCATTGTGCCGGGATCAACATTTAAATATGGATCGAGTTTGCGAAGTTTTACAGAATAGCCACGTGCTTGAAGTAAGGCGGCAAGCGATGCAGAAGCGAGTCCTTTTCCTAAAGAAGAAACTACGCCGCCAGTGATAAAGATGAATTTAGTCATTTGAAATTTTGAATTACTTGCCAGCCATTATGCGATCAACCAATTGTTGAATCGTTGGAATATTTCCATTGTCGTAAAATGAGTCAGTAGCAAAGCGATAGCCGCTATGACCTGAAAACATTAACTGATTTTCAATGTCGATACCTTGACGAACATCCTGTAAAGTTTTTTGAATACAGAAGCTACGTGGATCAGCTTTGCGATCAGTTGTATAATTCATGTCTTGCTTGTCGGACCAGTTGCTAAAACGGCACTGGCTTAAGCAGCCCATGCAGTTAATTTGGTCGGTAACAATTTGATTAGCTTTTGATTTGTCGACAAACATTAAAGTTTCGTCAGGAGTTTTCATTCCTTCAACATGACCTTCTTGAATCCATGCATCAACTTTTGATTTATCTTCTGGCTTGATGTAAACAACGCGACCTCTTTGACCAAATGGAATTTCGCAAGTGAAGTTATCTACTGCTTTTGCGCGATATTCAACTTGTCTGATTTCGCGACCTTTTAACTCGCGAATAAATTCATTTTCAACGGCGGAAGAATAGAATCCTGTAGGGCTGAAACGATTTAAATAAATGTCGCCTTTTTTCAAAGTAAGGAGTTTTTTCTTCCAGCTTAAAGGCACTGGATATTCTTCAGTTACAATTGGACGAGTTCCAAATTGAAAAACAATTGGTCCGATTTCTGGATTATCTAACCAATGATCAAATTCTTCTAAATTCCAAACACCGCCAGCCATAATGATTGGCACATCATTTAACCCAACAGAATTCATGAAGGTGCGAATTTCAGCAACGCGCGGATATGGATCTTCGTAAGCATTCGGATCTTCAGCATTTGATAAACCGTTGTGACCACCAGCGCGCCAAGGGCATTCATAAACCACGCCACCAAGAAGCGTAACTGCTTTGTGATAACTTCTTTTCCACAAAGCACGAAATGCGCGCATTGAAGAAACGATTGGGTAATAATAAACATTATATTTTTCAGCAATTTCTGAGAGACGGTAAGGCATTCCAGCACCACAGGTAATGCCGTGAATCATGCCTTTTGCGCCATCTAAAATGCCTTGCAAAACTCGTTCGGCACCGCCCATTTCCCACAAAACATTCATGTGAATTCGACCTTTTCCGCCAGAAATATCGTGAGCAATTTTTGCTTGAGAAATTCCGCCGCGAATAGAGTCAACGATAAGCTCTTCGTGCCTTTCGCGTCGCGTGTGAGTTTTGTAAACTAGTGGAATATATTTACCATTTTCATCTATGTAATCAGCATTAACGCCAGAAAAAGTGCCAACAGCTCCAGCTTTAGCAAAATGTCCAGCAGTGACTCCAGTTGTAACTCCAACGCCTTTTCCACCTTCAACAATCGGAAGGCAGTCAATACCAGAAATTTTAAAAGATTTGATTTTATGTAACAAAATAACTCCAAAAGAAAATAATTGGGGAATAAGCAAAAAGAAAAATATAAGTGTTGGAAGCTAAAAAATAGATGGGAAATATCAATATTAAATTAATCTAAAAAAAACATGAGTTGTTTAATTAAGAAAAAAAATTTCCGTGAAACAAAACATTCCTGAATTTACAGTATCAGAATTTTCGCGTTCAATTAAAATGGTGGTTGAAGATTCTTTTGGTTATGTGCGTATTAAAGGTGAGATTGGCAGTTTTAAAAAAGCTACAAGCGGGCATTTGTATTTTTCTTTAAAAGATGAAGGTTCGGTTTTATCGGCTGTTTTTTTTCGAAATGCTGCACAGCTAGTTAATTTTGAGATCGCTGATGGTTTGCAAGTTTGTGCATCAGGCAGAATTACAACTTTTGAAGGTCGTTCAAATTATCAAATTATTATTGAGAAGTTGGAAATCGCTGGAGTCGGTGCAATTTTGGAGATGATTGAAAAAAGGCGTCAAAAGCTTTTGGCTGAAGGATTATTTGATGAAAGTAATAAAAAACAGTTGCCGTTTTTCCCAAAAATTATTGGCGTGATAACTTCAGAAACAGGAGCTGTTATTGAAGATATAAAACATCGTATTTTAGATCGTTGTCCAACGCATTTATTAATTTTTCCAAGCTTAGTGCAGGGTGAAAAAGCAGCCTTTCAAATTATTGAAGGAATCAGATTTTTTAACAAAATGTCGGCTTCTAAAAAGCCAGAGATCATAATTATTGCACGTGGCGGCGGTTCTTTTGAAGATTTAATGCCGTTTAATGACGAAAATTTAGTTCGAGAAGTTTTTAAATCTGAAATTCCAATAATTTCAGCTGTTGGTCATGAAACTGATACAACGTTAATTGATTATGTTTCTGATTTGCGTGCACCAACTCCAACAGCGGCTGCAGAAATAGCGACTCCAGTTTTATTGGATTTAAAAAATAAGCTTAATTTTTTTTCAGAAAAATTAACATCTTTGCCAAAAAATTTTTTACAGCAAAACTTTACACATCTAAAAAATTTACAGCGTTATGTTGCTAGACCAGATAAAACATTGTTGCAAATAAAGGATAAACTTCTGCAATCTTCTGTTAGGCTTGAAAATACATCGCAGGAATTTTTAGAAAAAAGACAGCAAAAAATATTTTCACTTCCAGATTTGCATAAGCAAATTTTACAAAGAGTTGTTATATTTCAACAACGCCAAAATTTTGCCGAAAGAAATCTTGATTCAAACATTCGCAATCATTTTAAAGAGCTAAAAATAAATTTAGAAAGTTTGTCAAAATTGTTAAAATCAAACCATTATCAAGAAGTTTTAAAACGTGGTTTTGCTTTAATAAAAAATAAAAACAATCATCCAATTTCTTCTATTTCAGAGGTAATTTGTGGAGAGCAAATTACCGTAGAAATCAATGATGGAAAAATTATAACTCAAGTTTTAAATGTTAAAAACTCCTAAGTTCTGGGTAAAAAAAAATCTAATTTCATTTTGCTTGCTACCAGTTAGTGGGTTTTATTTGCTTGGTTTTTATTTGGTAAAAATTTTTGCAAGAACCACTAAAATTTCTAAGCCAGTAATTTGTATAGGAAATGCAATTGCTGGAGGTTCTGGCAAAACTCCTGTTGCGATTGCAATTGGTAAAATTTTGCGTGAAATGTCAGTTGATTTTGCCTTCTTGAGTCGTGGATATATGAGTGATGGTTCAAGTTTTTTACTGTTAACTAAAGGTGATATTTATAAAGCAGAGCAAGTTGGAGATGAACCATTATTGCTTGCTGAAATTGCACCAACTTTTGTTACAACTAACAAACTTCTTGGAGCAAAACAACTTGAAATCAATAATAAATTTCAGGCTGTTGTTTTAGATGACGGAATGCAGAGTAACTCTTTATTTCGTGATTATACAATTTTAGTTGTTGATGGAAAAATTGGTTTTGGAAATGGATTTTTAATTCCTGCTGGTCCAATGAGAGAAACTCTTGGAGAATCTTTAAATAAGGCTAATTTAGTTGTTGTAATTGGTAATGCTGACGAAAAATTATTGCTTAAACTAGCTGATAAAAAAATTGCTAAGGCAAACATTATTCCAATAAATATCGCAGAATTTTCTAATAAAAGATTACTTGCGTTTTGTGGTTTAGCATATCCAGAAAAATTCTTTTCTTTATTAACAGAAAATAAAGTTGAAGTGATCAAGAAAGTTAGCTTTGCCGATCATTATCCTTACAAAGATAAAGATTTAGAAAATATCTGTAAAATTGCTGATGAGAATAATTTGGAAATTGTAACCACAAAAAAAGATTGGGTAAAATTTACTCCAAAATATCGAAAACAAATATCTTATTTGGATATTGAATTAGTTTTTGAAGATGAGGAAATAATTAAAGCTGAGTTTAAAAAGATTTTATGAATATTAAGTCAAAAATTAAAAAAATACGCTACCTAGTAGAATTCATAATTGTTAAGTTAGGTCTATGGTTTTTTGCCTCACTAAAACCTCAGGTTGCTTCAGATATTGCTTCAAAAATTGCTAAATTTGTGGGTAAGAAAATTGCAGTACATAAGCTTGCCTATCGAAATTTATCAAATGCTTTACCGCATCTTTTAGAGAAAGAAAAAGAGCAAATTCTTGACGATATGTGGGATAATCTAGGGCGAATTGTTGGAGAATATTTTCATATAGCATCTTGTCCTATAGAAAAAATAGATGAACTAATTGAAATTTCAGAAGAATCAAAAGCAAATCTTAAGGCACTAAAAGAATCTAAAAAAGGTGGCATTATTTTTGGTGCGCATACTGGAAATTGGGAAATTGGTCCAAAGGTTTTAATAAAAAATGGCTTAAATGTTAGTACAGTTTACCGTCCATTAAACAATCCATACGTTGAGGAATTAACTTCTAAAATGCGCGGTGTTGAGTTAATTGGCAAAAGCACAAGTGGTAGTCGCAAAATTATTGATGTGATTCGAAATGGTGGTTTTGTAATTATTTTGGCAGATCAGAAAATTTCAGAAGGTGAGCCAGTAAAGTTTTTTCATGCCGATGCAATTACAACAACTTCAATTGCAAGAATTGGTTTAAAATATGATATTCCTTTAATTCCTGCTCGCTCAATTCGTTTGGGTAAAAAATTTAAATTTCAAGTTGAGTTAGAAAAACCTCTTGCAATTCATAAAACCGAAAATGTTAATTCTGATCTTCTACGACTTACTCGCGATATAAATCGTAAGCTTGAGGAGTGGATTACTCAATATCCTGCTCAGTGGTTTTGGGTTCATAACCGCTGGAAACGTTAATTTTAAAAATATGAAATTATTTAAAGCTATTTTTTTGGTTTCTTTACTTGCCTTGTCGTCTTCATGTGCGATTTTAATGAATGATAAAAATGATCAAATTTCAATCAACAGCTCTCCTGCTGGAGCTGATATTTTTATTGAAGGAAGACATTATGGAAAAACTCCTGCAAATCTGAACATTGAAGCAAAAAATTCTACGGTTGTAGTAACTAAAGAAGGTTACGGTTCAACACAACTAAATCTTGAAGCTTGGGCATCTGTTAAAAATGGTGCTTGTTCAGCAGATATGCTCGGCGCAATTCTGATTGTGCCTTTATATTCAGTGCTTTGGTCTGGAAAATGTAATGCCTTTAAAGAAAAAGAATATTTTGTAACAATTCCACGCACTGGCGTTGCTCCAACAACAAATCCTAATATTGGTGGTGGTTTTGGTCAGCAAGGTTACGGCTATCAGCAGCAATATCCGGGGCAATATCGTAGATAGTTTTGCAAATTAAATGCTAAATAAAAAACCGTAAGTGCCTAGACGCTTACGGTTTTTTTATGTTTTTATTTCTAAGTTTTGAGCGCAGAATTGAGGCATAATCTTTAAACTCAGTTTCTTTGTTAGAAAGACCAAAGTTTGAATTATGAATTCTTCGATTTGCTGAAATAAAATTTAATCTTTTTATCATCAAATTATTTTGGCTCATTCTGCTATTCCAATCAATATTGTCACCAGCTTTCAACGATTCATTAAATAAACCAATTATATCAAAAACTTCTCTTCTAATTAAAACCGATCCAGAAAATAGACCGTAATAAGAATCTGCTCTGATAGTAATTTTCTTTTTTTCTGCCTCTGATAATTCAGGAGAAAAAAAATCTTTCATTTGTGCCATTACAGCAAAAGCTTTTTGATCTTCTTGAAGTGCTTCTGACATTTTTAGCAAAGCACCAGAATTCATTACATCATCATGATCGTGAAACATAATAAAGTTTCCTTTTGCAACTTTTAGAGCAGTGTTTTTTGCGGCAGTAGGACCTTTACAAATCGTATGTTTTAAGATTACACATCCAAATTTTTCTGCAATTTTAGAAGTATCATCGTTTGAAGCATCGTCCACTACAATAATTTCAATATTAGCATTTTGTGATTTTATATTTTTTAAAGCTTCAGAAATATAGTTTGAGCCGTTTCTGACTGGTATGATTATTGATATTAAAGAGTTCATAATTTTTTGATTTTAGCACGCAATCCCGATAAAACTAACTCTATCGGTGATTTGCAATTTGTTAGCAGGCTTCTAATTCCATCAAAATCGTTGTTATCTAAAAGAGAAAATAAATGAGGAGCGGTTTTTAAAAAAATTATTTCTAAGGATTCTCTATTTTTACATTTATTAAAAATATTAATTGCTGTTTTTGCGCATAAGCTTTTTTGAGAAGTTTCTTCATTTCTTAAAGATAAGTTAAAACATCTCATTATGAAGTGATGAAAAATAAAACCATAGATCGGATCATTAGCGGTAATATTCAAATTTATACTATCGGTTATTAGATCATTTACGTGTAAAGCTGATTTTATTTTATCAGGCAAAAGAGTTTTCGAATCTGCACTATCTTCACGTCTATGGTAGTAATAAAATGCATCATTTACTAAACATAAGTTGTTTGTTGCCATCAATGCTTGGAACAAAAACAAAAGATCTTCACCAATCACATGCTCTTGTGAGAAAGAAATATTATTTTTGAGAATAAAAGATCTTCTATAGATGGCCAACAACCAATAAGATAAGAAATACCATTTACTACTTTCTGGAATTTGTTTAATAATAGTTCTCTTTCCATCATAACTAATTTCAGTTGCTTGTCCTTTTACAATGTCAGATTTATTTTTTTGTGCTTTTTCATAGAGTTTTTCATAGAAGTTTAAATCAATCTCATCGTCGCTATCAACAAATGCTAAGAACTCTCCATTTGCTAAAGAAATGCCAATATTTCTTGAGTTAGAAGCACCATTATTTTTTTCCAAATTTATTACTGATAAATTTTTATATTTTTCTTCATATTCCTTAAGAATTTTTGCGCTACCATCAGTTGAGCAATCGTTAATACAGATAATTTCAATGTTCTTTAAAGTTTGATTACAAACGCTTTCTAGGCATCTTTTTAAAAATTTTTCAGTATTATAAACGGGAATGATCACTGAAATTTTAGGCATTTTTAACTTTTTCTCTTAGTTCTTTTAAGATTTTTTCCTTACGGATTCTTTTTTGTTGTAAAAAATGATATTCTAATAATTCCGACTTGTATCGACAGCGATTATAGATGGGTAATAGATTTTGAATGGCTTTGATATTTACATCGTTGCTAACGTTAATTTTAGCACAAAAGAGTAAAATATGTTCAATCAGAAAGTTAAAAATTACTATATAGTGTTCTTTGTCGACGAAATGTTCGTCAAAAAGATCAAGCACTTTATGAATTCCAACTATTAAAGATTCTAAATTTAGGTTATGATTTTTGTGAGTGATCGAATTTGGATTATTAACATAGTAGTAAAAAACATCTGTAACTGACTCAATTTTTTTATAAAAAAGAGCAGATTTAATGGTGAAATATGTGTCTTCAAAATAAATAAGCCCTTCCAAGAACTCTATTTTATTCTCTTTAACAAATGATTTTTTGTAAATTGCGGATGTGAAATTGAAGTATAAATTTTCTGCATTTTGCAAAACAGCGTCATTGATTATTGATTTTGATTCAGGACATAAAACTACGATATTTCCTTTAACAACTTCAGCATTTTTTATTTTAGCTTTAGTATAAAGTTTTTCATAAAAGTTACGATCAATAAAGTCATCGCTATCAACAAATCCTAGATATTCTCCACAAGCATTTTTAATTCCAATATTACGAGCAACTGCTGCGCCTTGATTTTTATCTAAGTTTATAACTTTGATGCGAGAATCATTCTTAGCGAACTTTTGTATAAGTGATAAACTATCGTCAGTTGAACAATCGTTAATACAGAGAATTTCAATATCTTGCAATGTCTGATTACAAAGGCTTTCAAGACATTTAATAAAATATTGTGCTGGATTGTAGATTGGGATTATTACTGAAACTTTTACCATCTACGATTCAATTTTTGATTCACGTCTTGCTACATCTTCTTTATCAGGATTGAGAGCTTCTTTTTCTGGAGACCAACCAATTTCTTCTCTTACTTCATGAATTGGATCTGCTAATAATAGTTCTTGAGCATCATTATATTCATTTATGCTTAAAACAAATTCATCATTTAAAGCGATTGTGTGATCAATACTAATCGCCATTTCAGAAGATGAAGTGCTTGCAATTAACAAGCCTTTTTCAACAAGAGTTTCAACAAAATTGTTAAAAGAGTTTTCTATATCTGCTGAAATATTGGGAATTTTTTTTAGTTCAGATAAAATTAAATTAGCATTAGCTCCATTAATTAGGTTTTCAAATATCGCAGTTCCAAATCCGTTCATTCCATAATAAATTCCAGTTTCGCTATTAATTATAATTGCAATGCCATCATTAATATCGGCGAACATTTGATCTTCATTTAGTTTATAATTAGTCATAATTTTATTTGAAAAGTTTAGTTAATTTGACTGCAAAATTGTTTTAGTAATTCAACGTTTTTTCTAATATCTGAGCAAAGATTAATTTGATAAAATTTAAAATTTTTGGTGAATGAAATTAGTTTTTGAACAGATTTAATATCTTGATTATCATCCATTTGATTTATTGTTGAATGTATGAGTTGTGTGATCGCTTGACCCTTTTTGCACAAAACAATACTTGGTTTTTCATCATCAACTATTTGAGGAAAAATACAGGCTTTGATAGGATATTTATTTCGGAAAGTGTCATGATATGCTTTTATATCGATAACATATTTATCTCGGCGAGCATTATTTGAAACAAACTTTCCTTTCAGATCATCATAAAGTTCGTTATACATTCTTGGAGATAAGGTAATAATTGAATATATTGGATAAGAGTAAAGTTCGTCATTTTCTTTTTCTAAGATTAAATAATCGTCAGCAACATATTCAAATCCTTGCATCATTGATAAAACAGCCAGAGTTGACTTTCCTCTTTGTCCTCTAGCGCAAATCAGAATTCCTTTATTATTAAGCCCCACAACTGCTCCATGAACTAAATGAGAGTTTGGAGTTTTGGTAATTTTATTAAAAATTTGCACAAAGATATGTCCCTGTTTGATAAATTCTTCAGGGTGCAAATTTTTTACGCCGTAATAATAAATGTTATTTTTATCATCAAAGGCGTTAATAATTTCTGCGGTGCAGTTAATTTTGATTATAGAATGTTTTTGAGATACAACCTCAAAAGATTTGGTTGTTGTTTTGCTGAAAATTATTCTGGTTAAAATTTCAGATTCTGGATTAGATTTATCAACTGTAACAAAGCTAATATCTTCTGATTTCTGGGATTCTTGTTCTTTTGCAATGCGCAATTTTGCGCGCTCATCAATAAATTTATTTAAGAATATTTCTGGGTTATTTTCTTGCCACAAAACGATTGTTGCATCAAATTCATCTGAAGAATCTTTAAGAGTGTAAGATAATTGTTTTTGAATTAGCGGTATAAAATCTTTTGAATAACAAAGTAATCTAACATTCTTTGAACCAAGCTGCACATACCTTTCCCAGATTAATGTATGATTTGCATGAATGTGTAATTTTATCTGCTCAATATACAAATTATCTTTTTGTTGTTTTGTAAATACTTTCATTTTCTAAATTTTTTTTAGGTGCTGATAATTTATTAGCAAAAAAATTCGGATTAAAAAGTTACTTTTACGAATTATTCTTTTAACAAAAAAATATTTAGGTTTTTTGGATATAAATTCTTTCATATTTTCAAAATTTTTCACAGCGTTTTTCAAACTAAGTTTTTTATGATTTTGTCTAAAATTATCATAATAAAACTGATGAAAGATTATACGATTGCAGTATTTGGTAAAATCTTTATTTACTTTTTTACCTTCTAATAAATTTTCAGGAATGGTTCTTGGAATTATTTTATTAACAAATTTTATTGCTAAAAGAGCAGGTGCGTGTGTTTTGGTTTTAATGATATTTTCTAAAACCAAATCCCAGTTAAAATTTGGCTTACTTTTGATTAGATAGTTGAAATCAAATAAAGAATACAAAACTCCCTCAAGGCTGGTTTGATTATTTAGATTTTTTGCAAGGTTAATCATTCCTAGAAATAACATATCTTCAAAACACGGAACAAAGGCCTGTGTTTTAAATACTTGTTCTTTCTGAGATCTGGCAAATAAATCTTGTATAAAGGTTTTGTCATAATTTGTTTCAAGTGCAATATATCTATGCATGTCAACTGTTCCTTCTTTCGAATTTGGAAGGTGTAAATCTATTGAATGATCATCTGGAATTTCCTCAATATAACCGAGCTTTTCACAAATCTTGCGGGCTTTTGTAAGTTCAAATTCGTTGGAAATTAAAATATCAATATCTCCCATCAAGCGAGAAAGATCTGGACGAAGATGTTTCATAGCTCCGCCTTTAAATATCAGAGGAAAAATATTTTCCGTATTAAGAGCTTTAACAATTTTGTGATAATGAGAAATGAGAGTTAAATTATGAAAACGATAAAACTTAAGCAAACCTTCTAAACGCGGTTTTTCATAGTCTGGAAAGCATAAATTAGGATTTGTCTTCATCACATATGAAAGTAGTAAAGACTTTTTTCCTCCAAACTTTTCAATGTCCCAATTTTTTAGAAATTGATTTAATTCAGATTGATTAATTCTTTCGGCAAAGGCTATTTGTAATAATTGCTGATCTTCTTTGGAAATTAGATCAGTATAAAAAAGATCAATGATGTAATCAGTGTTTGAGATATAAGCTCTTAGAAAATTTGCTGTGTTAATCACTTTATTTAACTGAGTAAGTTTGATGAAACTATAGATATAATGAATTCAGATAGTTTTATTTTATAGTTCCATTTTTTATAGATATTACTCGATCACATTTGTTAGCCAATTCCATATTATGAGTAACAACTAAACATCCAATTTGATAGGTAGTTGTTAAGTTTTTTAAAAGTTCAAAAATTTTTTCCGCTAAATCCGAGTCAAGATTTCCTGTAGGCTCATCTGCTAATATTAATGAAGGTTTTGAAACAATCGCACGAGCTAATGCAACTCTTTGTTGTTGACCTCCAGATAATTCTGAAGGTTTGTGGTTAATACGATCCGATAATTCAACTTCATTAAGAATTTTTTTTGCTAAATCAAAAGCTTCATCACGCTTTTTGCCTTGAATAAGAAGTGGTAGAGTAACGTTTTCCAATGCTGAGAACTCAGGTAATAAATGATGAAATTGATAAACAAAACCAATGTTATTTCTTCTAATTTCTGTACGTGTTTGATCGTCGGCTTGTGAAGAATCAATTTCATTAACCAGAACTTTTCCAGAAGTTGGGTTATCAAGTAATCCTGCAATTTGTAGTAATGTTGTTTTGCCAGAACCAGATGGACCAATAAGGGCAACTAATTCACCTTTTTTTACCTCTAAATTAACATCTCTTAAAGCTGCAATTTTTTGATCACCTTGAAGAAAAATTTTGTTAACTTCAGATAATTTTAGAACCGTTTTCATTTGATCTAATTAATATTGTTTTGAGATCTAGTTTAAAAAAAATTCCAGTGTGAATTTTGTCACACTGGAATTTGTATAGATTATTTTCTTCTTCGGCCTCTTCTTGGCTTTTCATCATCATCTTCATCATCGTAATCATAGTCGTCATCTTCGTCTTCGTCATCTTCATTTTCTTCATCCTCATCTTCATCTTCATCGTCTTCATCATCAAGATTAGATTTTCTGTTAATATCATCAAAATCGTCAAAGTCGTCTTTTTGAATAATTTTGCCTTCAGAATTTAGTTTATCTTTTGCTGTTAGAATTACTTTTTCCTTAGATTCATCGAATGAAATTCCGTAGACTATAGAATACTCGCTGGCAAGTCGATAAATTGCAGTTTCATATATGATTCGTTCCGAGTAAGATCTATCACCATCTTCAATATCACGAGTTAAATCTCTTAAAACTTCGGCTAAAAGAATAATATCTCCAGAATTGATTTTTGTTTCATACTCTTGGGCGCGACGGCTCCACATTCCTTTTAATTTTTTAACGCCACTGCGCAAAATTACAAAAACTTCATCCATTTGTTCTTTAGAAACCAAATGTCTTAAGCCAATTTTGTTAGTATTGTTTACGGGAATTTTTATCGTTAATTTTTCCTTCTCAAAATACATTAAATAGCAGCTAAAATCTTGACCAAGGATAACTGTTTTTTCAATATCTACAATTTTTCCAACTCCGTGAGAAGGATAGACTGCGTAGTCTCCAACCTTAAATAAAATTTTATTTTTAATTTCATTTTTCTTAGCGCTAATAACTTTTGGAGTTGCTTCTTTTTCAGAAGCTTTAACTTCCAGAACTGGTTTTTGGTTTTTTGAAATAACTTCTTTTTGGAAATTCTTTTGTTTGGGCTCTGAATTTTTAATTTCTTTTACTTTTATTTCTTTCTTTGCTGGTTTGCTTTCTATTTTTTTTACGGGAGTTTTTTTTGTAATTTTACTGACTATTTTTGCTATAGGTTTTTTTGTCTCTTTTTTAGCTTTAGCAGGAGTTGTTTTTTTGGTTTTTGGTAAGCTTTTAATAGGTTTTGCTTTAAGTTTATTTTTTGGAGCTGGCTTTTTTGCAATAGGTTTTTTTACAGGTTTTTTGACAGTTTTTAGTTTCTTTGAAGGCATAACAAGAAAAATTTATTGGTATAAGAGATTAATATTTAGTGAGATAATTATTGATCATAGCTGCTTTTAGTCTTGGTGCAAGATATTTTTTGTAAAAAAATCATTCTTATTTAAAAAAGATTCTCATAATTTTTTACGACAAGAAAGTGATATAAATAATTTATCTATTCGTGAAGTTTTTCAAAAAGAAATTTAAAAAAATCAACCTGTCCCTATTGGCTCAGATTGTTGATCATATAATAGAACATCGTCTTTTTAAGCCGATTGTTATTTCAATTATTACCAGTTTTTTATTGTTTAGAGGTTTTGAATTTACCCAAAGCATTATTTTAGATTATAAAGAATCTAAAGAAAAAAAAAGCCGTTCAATTCCAATAAAAATCAATATTGCGGGGCAGGGTAAGACTTTAAATCTTGAAGAAGATCAAGTTATTGAACATAGAGTTAGAAGTGGTGATACTCTATCTAAGATTTTAAGTGATAATGGTGTTGATGATCAGTCGGTTTCACAAATTCTAAACGCAGTGAGAAAAGTATTTAATCCAAAATCAATCACGACAGGTAATAGTATTATCATAAAGTATCATTTAAAAATAGGTTACGATGGTGCTGGAGTTGATTCAAGTAAGTCAATGGATCGTAGAGTTATCGTTGATAGTGTTACTATTATTCCCTCTGTTGAAGAGCGAATAGTTGTCTCGCAAAAGAATAATGAAGAGTACGACGCTCGTGAAGTTAAAGTAAAATTACTACGCTATATTTCTCGCTATTCTGGAACGCTAAAAGATGGTCTTTACAATGATGGTGTAGCTTCTGGAATTTCTCCCACTTCAATGATGAACATGATTGGGCTTTATAGTTATGATGTTGACTTTGAACGCGATATTAGAAGCGGTGATAAATTTGAGATGTTGGTTGAAAGCTTTTATTCAGAAGATGGTAAAAAGATGAAAGATGGTAATGTACTTTACTCATCCTTAACTCTGCAAAATAGAACAATCGACATTTATATGCATAAAGTTGATGGTCGAGTTGAATATTTTGATCCAAAAGGAAATAGTGTGCGCAAATCTTTACTAAGAACTCCAATCAATGGAGCCGCCAGAATTTCATCTGGCTTTGGGTTAAGACGTCATCCAATTTTAGGCTATTCAAAAATGCATAAAGGTATAGATTTTGCGGCTGGAACTGGAACGCCAATTCTAGCTGCAGGAAGTGGAACAATAGTGCATTTTGGTGTTAAAGGAGGATATGGAAATTATGTGCAAATAAAGCATAATGCCGATTACTCAACTGCTTATGGTCATGCAAGTAGGTTCAATAAAAAATTCAGATTAGGATCAAAAGTAAAACAAGGTGATGTTGTTGCTTATGTTGGAACAACTGGTCGTTCAACAGGACCTCATCTGCATTTTGAAGTAATTTATAAAGGTAATCAGATTAATCCGTCAAAAGTTAAAGCAACTTCTGGCTTAAAACTTTCAGGAAAAGAACTTGCAAGGTTTGAAAGCGGTAAGGCAGAAATTGATAAGTATCGTAAAAATATTCCAAATCAAATCAAACGATAAGTTTATGAAAGTAGCGAACATTTTGTTTAACTACAAAAAATCAAAAAACCAAAACCAGATTTTGGGAGTTGAAAGATGTTTTATCGATTACACTAAAAATTTAATTAACAGTGGAAATCAGCTTTTAACAGTTACTAAACCAAACATGGTTTATAGTGCTGAGATAAAAAAGACTAACTCAAGATTTGCTGAAATTCCCGCCATTAACAATGTTGATATTTTTTCAATGGTGCGTTTGGCGATTTTGTTTTTAAGCTTTAAGCCCGATGTAATAATCTGCCATTCTGGGCGCGCTGTATTTCTTTCTCGCGCCGCTAGATTTTTGCTATGCAAAAAAACTCCAATTGTTGCAATTGATCACGGAATTAAACCAAAAAAATTTTTAAAAGCAGATTATATTTTAACTGTAAACTCACATTTCAGTAATGAATCTATTAAAGCGGGAAAGTCAGCAGATACAGCTTTTGTGATTCCTAACATGATTGAAATTCCATCTGATTTTACACCACTAATTAAGCAACCTTTTTGCAAACCAATTAGATTGGGTTCTTTAGGAAGAATTTTTGGTGAAAAAAACTTTGATAAAGTTTTGCGCGCTATGGATATTTTGCGTCAGCGCGGAATTGAAAGTGAATATGTAATTGGTGGTGTTGGTCCAATTGAAAATAATTTAAAAGAATTAGCAAAAGAGTTAAAGTTGAATAAAAACTTTAGAATTTTGGGATGGGTTGAAAATAAAAAACGTTTTTTTGATTCAATTGATATATTCATTCTGCCTTCAAAACACGAAACTTTTGGTATTGTTTTGCTTGAAGCAATGCTTTATTCAACGCCAATCATTACTAGTAATAGTTGGGGTCCAGACGAAATAATTATTGATGGCGTTGATGGTTTAAAAGTTTCTCGTGATAATGATGAAAAAGTTCCAGAACTTTTGGCGAATGCAATTGAACGTATGATCAAAAATGAAGAATTCGCCAAAGGTCTAGCTGTAAAAGCCTCAGAGAAATTTTTTGCTAATTACTCTTCAGAAAAAGTAATTGAGAAGTTGAATAAAATTATAGCGATGATTGTAAAAAATAGAGGGTAAAAAACTCTGTTTTTAAGAAGAAATTAGCTTTGTTTTGAAATGATTGCTAATTCTGAATTTTCTTCCTGAGGTTCAAAATCATATCATCCACCATTTCAGATAAACCAAATTCTGGTTTCCAGCCCCATTCATTTTTTGCGGCAGAATCGTCAATTGATTTTGGCCATGAGTCGGCAATCAATTGACGGAAATCTGGTTTATATTCAATTTTGAATTCAGGAATTCGTTTAGAAATTTCAGCGGCAAGTTCGGCGCAAGAAAAGCTCATGCCAGCAAAATTGAAGTTCGAGTGATGTTTTAATTTTGAAAAATCGGTTTCGGACAAAGTAATTGTGCCGCGAATTGCGTCTGGCATATACATCATTGGCAAAGTGGTGTCGGCTTTTAAAAAGCAGGTATAAAATTTATTCTTGATGGCTTCATAAAAAATTTCGACAGCGTAGTCAGTTGTGCCGCCACCGGGTAAGGTTTTGTAGCTAATTAATCCGGGATATCTAATTCCGCGAATATCCAAGCCAAATTTGGCAACGTAATAATCACAAAGCAATTCTCCCGCCGCTTTAGTTAAGCCATACATGGTTTTTGGTAAAATGATGGTTTCTTGCGGAGTTTTGTCGCGCGGAGTTTCTGGCCCAAAAACTGCGATTGAACTTGGGCACATAATTTGTTTTACTCCAAGTTCGCGTGCGGCTTCTAAAATGTTGTAAAGACCATTCATGTTAACGTCGTAGCACAAAGCAGGATTTTTTT
>CAYWVI010000012.1:0-31801 GCA_964461905.1 uncultured Rhizobium sp.
AAAAGAAAAACCCGCTAAATCAAATTTTGTTAATAAAACTGAAGGTTCTTATTTAGAAGCTGACTTAGTTGCTTTTAGAACAACTTTTCTTGTTCACGATTCTGGTTATGGAAAACCATATGTTCATCCTCCGGCTAATCAAGGTATGGCTTATGGTTTTGGATTTGGTTATAAATATGCTTTAAATTTTAATGGTTTTTTTATTGCTCCTGGAACTTTCTTTGAAAGAAATTTTAATAAAGATACCAAGGGTAGAACTGGTGTAAACTTGCATAATTATAACCGTTACGGCGTAAAAACAGATTTTGGCTACGATGTTAGCAAAAGATTTTCTCCATATCTTACTGCTGGATATGCACAAATTGATTATAGAGCTAGAGCGGCTGGCGATGGAACAACAATATTACCAAACGGAGATTATGAATTAGTAACCGCAGCTACAAATGGAAAAGATAGCAGCTGGTTTTATGGAGCTGGATTTAAATTTGCTTTGACTAAATCAACTGCTTTAAACCTTGAATATAACTATCAAAAATATACAGCTAAAGCTCTGCCACCACCTCCAGCAGCAGATTATCTCTCGAATATATATTTTGAATCAAAGATAGAAACTGTAAAGCTCGGACTGTCCTATAACTTTTAAGAAATTATGAAAAGCAAAGATAAAAAATCTCTTCTTTCGGCAATAAATAGAATCAATAATAACGAATATTATGCTGATGATGAATTGGATTTTTTAATAAAAGAAAATGTTTCCAATGATTGTACAACTTTACCAACATCTCTTTCCGTTGTTGATCTATCAAAAGATAATGAAATTGAATCGAGCAATTTTCGTGAAGCTTTAAGAGAGTTTGCAGCAGGTCAAAATACACAATTAGTGGCTCCAATCTCTGTTAATAAATCTCTTCATTTTGCAGGTTTACATATCAAACGTAATGAAGATGATAGTTTTACTGCTACTTATGTTGATCCACTTGGCGCAGGATTAAAACCAGCTTTTAAATTAGCCAATACAACTATTTTGAAAGATCCTGCTGAGACAAAAGGGTTATTTGGTTTTATAAATCAAGTCACTCAATATCTTGGACTTAGCGAATCAGAAGATGCTGAGAACTTTCGTATATCATTAAAAAACCCACTTCCTCATAGTTCAATTCCATTTCACATTATCAATGCATTAGAATTAGAACTTGGAATTGCTCCTCAAGATATAAACTTAACTACAACAAAAATACAGCATCCAACTAATAGTCACTGTGGTGCATTTACAACTGAAATTCTTACTTCATTAGCAAATAACTTTTTATCAGTTTCTGAAGGCAGATTAACTATTTCTGAAGATAAAAAACAGATATCAGACCTAGACCAAGAAGCTTCAGATTACGTTGGAAAAACTTTTAGACAAAATCAGGCTCAAGTTTTAGGTGAGTTTTTATCTTTACCAAAGCAACCAAAAGAATATTCCTCAACCACAAAACAACAAACCTCTAAGCCTTCAAAAGTATCTCCTGTTAATATTGGCAGTGGCGGTGTAAATACCAAAATTGGGTTAGGATTACTTTTATTTTCTACGTTGCCATCTCTAACAACAGCCCAAAATATTGGTCGTAGTAAGCCACCAACCTCATCTCCTTCATTTTCTCCATCTTTACCTCCATCATTATTTCCTTCGCTATTTCCTACGACTATTGCTCCTTCTTATTATCCGAGCGTAATTCCATCTATTTCTCCAAGCCTAAAACCAACATCCAGCGCATCAACCTCTTCAAACCCAACATCTATACCAACAAAAGAATTTCCAAGTGCCAATACAAGTAAATCACCAACTTTCACGCCATCATCTAACGCTCCAAATTCTTTAAGACCAACATTTAGACAAACAACTCTGTTTCCAACGATTAACAGCACCAATACTACGTTTCCAACCTTTACTCCTTCGCAAAAACCATCTACACAAATTCCTTCAAGATCTCCAACACGTATTCCTTCTTTTAGACCTAGTTTTACAGATACTCCAACAGGTAATCCTACTGATAATCCTACTGATAATCCAACATCTAATCCAAGCCAAAACCCGTCACCAACACCAACTTTTCAACCAACTTACTTGCCGACAATTCTAGAAAGTGAAGAACCAACAATTAATCCCACATCTTCACCTAGCAATTCGCCAACAGAAATTCCTACTACTTCAAACCCAACATCTAATCCAAGCCAAGTTCCATCAATGGATGGGGATAATATGCCAACGGGTATTCCATCACAAAAACCTTCTTCCTTCAAACCTTCTTTGAGCACAATTACTGAACAGCCATCTCAAGATCCAACTTTCTCACCAACTTTTACACCTTCAACATTATTTCCAACGTTTAAAAGCACAGACGATAAAAGTCCGACAAGTCAACCTTCGGAGTTAACTAAAACTCCAACAACCACTCCATCTTATAAACCTTCTACACTAATTCCTTCAAGATCTCCAACACGTATTCCTTCTTTTAGACCTAGTTTTCCTCCAACAGATACTCCAACAGGTAATCCTACTGATAATCCAACATCTAAGCCAACATCTAATCCAAGCCAAAACCCGTCACAAACACCAACTTTTCAACCAACTTACTTGCCAACAATTCCAGAAAGTAAAGAACCAACAATTAATCCCACATCTTCACCTAGCAACTCGCCAACAGAAATTCCTACTACTTCAAACCCAACATCTAATCCAAGCCAAGTTCCATCAATGGATGGGGATAATATGCCAACGGGTATTCCATCACAAAAACCTTCTTCCTTCAAACCTTCTTTGAGCACAATTACTGAACAGCCATCTCAAGATCCAACAGATAATTCTACTAACAATCCAACATCTAATCCAAGCCAAAACCCGTTACAAACACCAACTTACTTGCCAACAATAAATGAAGATGATGATGGTGTAATTAATGATGACAAAACTGGAGATGATTTAATAAATGATGATGATCTAACTAATGGCAATAACACAATAACTATAAAATCCACCAACTCAACGCTCGAAACAACCGTAATAGCAGTAGAAGGAGTTTCTATCACTGCTGCTACAGTTGTTGGCATCTTAACAAGATTATCTTCAGAGACTTGGAGAAAAGTACCTGTAAAGTTTATTTCTGAAACATTGAGTGCAGCCTTGCTTGAAGTTGGAGCATCAAATAGCGCGTCTGTTAATATCTTCTCAAATTTAGTAGCAAATAGTCTTGTTTACGGAGGGTTTGTTGCCGTTGAAACTTATGCCACAAGTTCTCTTTATAAAAAAGAAAGAAACCGAGAAAAAGATGGTGATAACTCAAATGAAAACGTAATTAGTGATAGAAAGTTAGTAGAAGGATCAACAGAAATAGATGAAAAAGGAGAATTATCAGAAACCGAAAAAGCTTTACTAATATCAGCAATTTGTGAAGCAATTTTGCACGCACTTACCACTGCAGCTTGGGCAGGAAAACCAAAAAAAGATCACGATATTGTTCCATTTTTAACATTAACTCTTTGTGGTGCAGAACTAGATAAAACTAGCGAAAATATGTTATTGCAATTTTCTGGTCAAAAAGCCAATAGCCGTGAAGGTGAATGGTTTCAAAAACTAAAAAATGCTTATTATCAACATCTTATTACTGATGGTTTTGAGTCTGTTGATTTAACAAAATTTGCAGATTCTTTAGATCGAGCCCTTCGATCTTTAGCAACAGAATCATCACTTAGAGCTGCATCAAGAGATACTAGACATAGAATCAAAAGTAACTTTTTTAATAAATCTTACCGCGAAGGAAAATTAAACAGCACAAAAGATTCTTTACGCAAAGATCTTGCTGAATTAGGACAAATTCTAATTCCAAACCTAGATCTTTCTTCTGACGCAGAAAATCAAAACCAAATTCCTTATCAAGAAATTCAAACTAAAATCTATAAAGTTTTAAATACGCATCATAGCATTCACTCTTCTATTTCAGAAATACTAAATTCGAAATATAGTAAAGATGCCGCAACAGATTTTAGTCAAAAGGTTGAGAAGCTAAAATCTTTGCAAAGTACCTCTGAACTAAATAGCAGATCTATTGACTTTATCTTGCCAAAATTAGAGGAAGAAGGAACTAAAAGTTTTGATAAAAAAGGACAACTTTTAAATGACGATGTTATTGAACTTTTAAAAGGTATAAACTCTCCTTTGCCAACAATTTCTTTGTATAAGAAAAGTATCGAAGGAAAATTATTAGACGAATGTAGCGGAATTTTAGAAAGAAAGAAAAATAACACATTCAACAAACCAGATCCTGACAACTCTTTTTATTTAAATATCGAAGAAGATAAATTTGAGAACCTTAACTTTACTCCCGCAACTCTTAGAAAAAAACCAACAAATAAAACAACAAATAAACCAAAAGATAATCTCGATAAAGTTGTTGAGTTAAGAAATTTCAAAGGAAGCTTGGATGCAATTCATCCATATAGTGGCGATGGTGATAATTCAAAAGAAGATGAAAAAAGACCTTTGGAAGAAACAAGGAAGAAACCCGGCTATAAAGTCGCACAATACTCAAATGGGATACCTTTAGAAACCAAAACACGAAAAGACAAAAATAAGGGAAAGGTTGGGATTGATAAGCCTGCACAGCAAGATTATGAAGAGAAAGATTATGAAGAGAAAGATGATTCATCTGATGTAGATCTTGTTTCTAGTAGAGAAAGTTCTTCAATAAAAAATAATATAGTAAGAAATAAGAACCTTTTCCCACAATCACCTATTTCCTATGATAGTTCTGAAATAAATATAACATTTGATGATTCATCTAAGCAAAAAGAAAATAGTGAAAGAACAATTACTGCTACTCCAAGAAATATTAATAAAAATGATGGAAAAGTACTTTCTACCACTCCAAGAGATATTAATCTAAGCGCAGAAATTAAATCTTTGTCAAAACCGCCAAGAATTCCTACTCCCAATTCTGTAGATTTTTTAACACCTAATAAACAAAATTTACCGATTATTGAAGCTCAAGAATCAACTCTTACAACTCCTAATTTCTCAGAAAATCAGACTTACAAACGCTCTACTGTAGATAGAGGAGAAATTAAAAATACAATAACTCTATATTTACCTTACGAGAAAAATACCGAATCTAACAAATTCGTTTTTTGCGAAAACAGTAGTGTGAGTATTGCCAAGCCTAATCACCCAATTTTACAAATAAACCGTGGAACAGGAAATATAGAGGTATATGACACTTACGAGAAAATTCTAAACTCAAAATATAAGAATTTTTTACCACAAGAGTCTGAAAAATCTCTTGAGATAAATGATGGTCTAGAATTTTACGAAGAAGATAATAAGAAAAACGTTATCTTAGTAGAAGAAGAGACATCTAAAGAAAATGTTATAAATTTACGCAAAACTTTTTATTCTTATGAAGCAAATCCAGATAAATATTTTCTGATTGAAGAAGAACACCTGCATGTTAAGAATAAAGAGTTAACTCGGCTGATAAAAACTCCAAATAAACCAACTACTTTAACTCCGCAAAGAATTAGTAAAAGCAAAAGTACCGATAATATTTATACACGCCTCAACACCTCATCAGATAGCATGATCTATTCTAGAGATGACATCAGTTCTACTTATACACCAATTGTTGAGAAAAACACTGAAAAAGATCATTTTATCCTACTTCAAGAAATTACTAAGGAAACAGATGGTAGACTAGTGGTGGAAAATTCAACACTCCTTCCAAGAGGCGGTTCAACTCCATTATCTTCCGAAGAAACTGAATTAATTATTAAAGGAAGCACACCAATAAAGCCTATAGGATCAGAGGCAAAGCAACTCAAATTCACCCCTCTTACAAAGGGCAAAGGAAACTAATAAATTATTTAAAGTTGGACAGAGTTTTTAGATTCGTTCATTTTTATTGAATTCAAAACATCTCAGGAAATTGTTGCCTAAACCAGATTTTTCTAAGAATTGCAAAAAATTCGACGAAAAAATTGATTTACGGCAACAGCTTCCTCAGGCAAAAGAAACAAAATCTTTCATCACGGTTTTGTTGCCAGTTTTTTCAAAGGCAATTTCTAGTTTATTGCCATCAACATTAATAACTTTGCCATAACCAAATTTTTGGTGAAAAACTCTTTTGCCAGAAATTCCATCTTCTGATTTTGCCGCTGGTGATGTTGGTTTTTTCACTTGTTGTGAAGCCAAATATCCGCCACCAGAATAAAAACCAGAAGCATAAGAAGATTTTGGCTGAGAAGAAAAAGAATCACTTCTTCTCATGTAAGAAAAATCAGCTCCCGAGAAAACCTCTTCCGCATTAATATCTGCAATTGGCAATTCTTTTAAAAAACGTGAAGGCATTTGCATCTGAAAATCACCAAAAACAAAACGGCTTTTTGCGTGGCTTAAAATCAATTCTTTTTTAGCTCGCGTAATTGCAACATACATCAAGCGGCGTTCTTCTTCAATTCCATTGCGTTCTTCAATTGATTTTCCGCTTGGAAATAAGCCATCTTCAAGACCGGGAACAAAAACCAAATCAAACTCTAAACCTTTTGCGGCGTGAACTGTCATGATTGTAATTGCTTCAACCAAATTTTTATCTTCACGCGCTTCAATTAACGAAACATATTCTAAAAATTCAGTCATATTTGAAAAGTCGGCAAGGCTGCTAATAAATTCATCAATATTTTCTAATCTTCCTTGCGATTCTAAGGTATTTTCACTTTTCCACATGCCGATATATCCAACTTCACTCAGCAATGTTTTTGCCAATTCTCCCAAAGTTGTGGTTCCAATTTTAGCGTTAGTTTTTTCAATTTGCTCAACCAAAAGTTTTAAGGCATCACGTGCTTTTCCTTTGAGAGAATTTTCTTCAAGAGATTTTTTTATTGCCGAAAAAAAAGAAATTCCTTCTTGTTTTGATTTTTCGTAAAGGCTGGCAATTGCTGCATCTCCAGCTCCACGTTTTGGAACGTTAATAATTCTTGATAAAGCTAAATCATCATTGGTATTTGCGCATATTCTTAAATAAGCAATTGCGTCACGAATTTCTAAACGTTCGTAAAATTTCATTCCACCAATCACTTTATAAGGAATTGAATGCTGAATAAAAGCTTCCTCAAAAGCGCGAGTTTGATAACCAGCACGCACCAAAACAGCAATTTGCGCCGCTTTAAATTTATTTGCCGAAATAGTGTTTTTAGACATTTGGGCAATTGTTCGAGCTTCTGTTCTATCATCGCCAAAAGTTAAAAGTTTAACTTTTTCGCCCTCACCTGCTTCAGTCCAAAGAGTTTTACCGTGACGCTCTTTATTGTTAGAAATCACCGAATCCGCTGCTTTTAAAATTCGTGAAGTTGAGCGATAATTTTGCTCTAGGCGAATAACTTTTGCGCCAGAAAATTCTTTTTCAAAACGCAAAATATTGGCAATATTTGCACCACGCCAACTATAAATTGATTGATCATCATCACCAACGCAGCAAAGGTTTTTATGAGCATCCGCCAAACGCAAAAGCCACTGATATTGAACGTTGTTGGTATCTTGATATTCATCAACTAACAAATAACGAAACCTTTCTTGGTAATATGCCAAAACCTCTGGAGCCTTAGAAAACAAGGTTAAATTATGGGTTAGCAAATCACCAAAATCTGTGGCATTCATTGCTTTGAGGCGCGATTGATAAATTTCGTAAACATCTTTTAGTTTTGGCAAAGAAACTTCAAATCCAGCAGAATCAACACTTTGCACTGTTACACCTTTGTCTTTTAAACGCGAAATTCGGTTTAAATAAGATTTTGCAGGAAATTGTTTTGGATCAATGTTTAGGTCAGCAAGAATTTGTTTTAACAAACGAGTTTGGTCATCATCGTCAATAATTGTAAAATCAGAAGTTAAGCCAACCACTTCAGGATGACGTCTTAAAATACGAGCAGCAATTGAGTGAAAAGTTCCAACCCAAATATTATTTACCTGATCGCCAATTGCCTCACCCATTCTTTTTTTCATTTCAGCCGCTGCTTTATTAGTAAAAGTAACAGCTAAAATTTGATGTGGCGAAGCTTTAAATGTATTTACAATGTGAATAATTCTGCTGGTTAAAACTTTGGTTTTTCCAGTTCCAGCTCCTGCCAAAACTAAAACTGGACCTTCAGTATGTTCAACAGCTTCGCGTTGCGGATTATTTAAATTTTCTAGCATTTTTTGTGTAATTAAAATCTATCAGGATGAAACTCTTGAATTGGCCGAGCGTTTGACTTTGCAAAAATCATTAGCTTAATAATTTGATTCATTTGTTCTTTTGAAATTTCAATTGGATCTTTAGAAATATACCACTTCACACCTTCCCTACATGGCGGAGTTGTAAATGAGCCGTCATAAAAAAACAGCTCTTCATTTTTTTTAATAATTTTTGACAGATCAAATTTTCCTTCCTGATTTTTGCTCAATAATAATTTTGATAATTGCTCAAATTCTGCGTTATTTTTTCCAACTTCTAAAAATTTTGTCACAACCAACCATTGTTCATCATCGCTTTTATGATAAATTTGCAATTCAATAGAGTATTGATTTCCTTTAACTAAATGCTCGCTTGGATGATGAAATTCTAAATAGCGGATAAAATATTTTTTCTTACCACGAAGCAAAAATTCTCTGGTTAAAAATTCAATTTGTAGCACGTGATTTTGACGCTTTTTTTTAACCTCAGAATTCGCATAAAAAAACTGCAAATCATCTTGACGAAAATCCCCCACAACATCAATTGGTGATTGATTATATCCAATCTTACAAAATTTATATTCTGGTTTTAAATTTCCCCAATTTTTAGGAGAATTTTTACCAGTATAACTCCAGTTTTTTGAACAAGAAAAAACCAAAAAAATTGAAATTATTAAAAACAAAAATTTTATCATTTTGTGATTTCAAAACAAATTTTCTTAAACAAATCGGCAACTTCTGCATTAGAATTTTTTTCAACAAAACATTCACCTCTTTCTGTTGAATTAGAAATTTCCTGCAAAATGGGAATTTCTCCCAAAAATTTAATATCATTTTCTGCAGCTAATTTTTTGGCACCATCGCATCCAAATAAATATTTTTTTTCTCCCGAAATTTCTAAATAAGACATGTTTTGTATTAAACCTAAAATTGGAATTTTTAATTTTGCAAAACAATCAATTGATTTAACAACATCAATAACAGAAAGGCTCTGCGGAGTTGAAACAATAACAACACCAGACAAAGGAAATTTTTCAGCTAAACTTAAATAAACATCTCCTGTTCCGGGAGGCATGTCAATTATCATCACATCAACTTCTTTTTTATCGCTCTTCCAATTTACGCTTCTAATTAATTGATATAAAATTTTGGTAACCATTGGACCACGCCAAATTCCTGCAGCAGAAGAATCAACCATCGAACCAATTGAAATGCACTTAACTCCACAAGACATAATTGGCAAAATTAAGCCATTTTCCTGATCTGGTTTACCGCTCAAACTCATTAGATGCGGAATTGAAGGGCCATAAATATCGGCATCAACTAATGCAACATTTAAACCCGAATTTTTCATTGATACCGCTAAATTACAGGCAATTGTTGATTTACCAACGCCTCCTTTGGCTGAAGCAACCGCAATAATTTTTTTTACCCCCACAACAGGAGCAATTTCGCGCATAAAATCTGCTAAGGTTTTCTCTGTCATTTTTAATGAAAAAAGTTAAGTTTCTTTAAACAAGCCTAAAACACGTCTTCCCAAAAACAATCTTTCGATTTTAAAACATGAAAAATCTTCTGTTTTTAATTTTTATATTTGCATTTCAAAATCATCTTTTTGCACAAGATGCAGCAATTTCAAGACAGATTCCAACCTCTGGTTTTGCTGATATTGTTGAAGAAATTTTGCCAACAGTTGTTAGCGTGACAATCACTTCTAAAATATCATCCAATCAAGAATTTGGCTCTGGTTTTATAATTTCAAAAGATGGATTTATTGTTACTAATAACCACGTAATTGACGAAGCGAGCGAAATTATCACAACTCTAAATAATGGCGAAAAATACCCAGCAAAAATTGTTAGCATTGATAAAAAAACCGATATCGCTCTTTTAAAAATTGAAACCAAAAAAGAATTGAATTTTGCCAAATTTGGAGATTCTAGCAAAGCCAGAATTGGAGATTGGGTAATTGTTGTTGGCAATCCATATGGCCTTGGTTTATCGGTATCAACAGGGATTATTTCTGCTAAAGGTCGTAACTTAAATAAAGGTCAAATTGACGAATTTATTCAAACTGATGCTGCCATTAACAACGGCAATTCTGGCGGCCCAATGTTTAATAATAATGGCGAAATTATTGGCATCAGCACTTCTATTATTTCGCCTTCTGGTGGAAATGTTGGAATTGGATTTGCGATTCCATCTTCCAATGCCGCTCAAATAGTTAAACAACTTAAAGATAAAGGCGAAGTTGTGCGTGGTTGGATTGGAGTTTCAGTTCAAGATGTTTCTGAAGAAATTGCCGAAAGCATGAAAATTGATAGATTAAAAGGAGCTTTTGTTACAGAAGTAACGCCTGAAGGTCCAGCAGATCAAGCTGGAATCTTGCCAACTGACGTTGTAGTAAAAATTGATGACGCCGAAATTATTGAGATGAAAACTTTGCCAAAAATTATCTCTAAATATCAGGTTGGAAAAACCGCAAAGATCACAGTTTTAAGACAAGGAAAAGAAAAAACTCTCAATGTTAAAATTGCTAAAATGCAGGATGAGCCTTATAAAAAAGCAGATAAAAAACCTCATGAAAAACGCCAATATTTTAAACCTTCTGATCAAATTTTAGGAATTGGTCTTTTAGAATTAAGCCTTGGAATGAAAAAAATACGCAATATTGACGCTTCAATAAAAGGAGTTTTTGTTGCAAATGTTGCTCTAAAATCTGAAGCAGCGTTAAAAGGAATGATGATTGGCGACATTATTTTATCTCTCAATCAAGCTCCAGTTTCATCAATTGAAGAGTTTAAAAATTTGGTTGCAGAAAATGCCAAATCTGGCAAGAAAATTTATCTCCTTTTAAAGAGAGGAAACAGCAACTACGGAATTGCAATTTCACCAAAATAAAATGCAGAGTTTTTACAGCAAATGCCCAGCAAAAATAAATTTGTTTCTAAAGCTAACTGGAAAATCTAATGCTTTTCATGAGCTTGAATCTCTTTTTGCTTTTCTTGATTTGCATGATGAATTACGCGTAGAAAAAAGTGATAAATTTAACCTAGAAATTTCTGGTGAATTTTCTTTAGCAATTGATTTCAAAAATAATCTTTTTGTTAAGATTCTTGATTATTTTGCTTCAGAATTTGGTATTTCAAAAAATCTAAATATTAAAATTGTTAAAAATATTCCAGTTTCTGCTGGTCTTGGTGGCGGATCGTCAAATGCTGCAGCTTTTTTGCATGCTTTAAACCAAATTTTTTCTCTTGGTTTAAGCCTAAGCGAGTTACAAAAAATCTCTCTTAAATTTGGCTCTGACATTGCTTTTTTACTACAAAATAAATCTGCAATTATTCGTGGACGAGGAGAAATTATTGAAAACTTTCCTGATTTTAAACCAATTCCAATTTTGTTGATTAATCCAAAAATTGAAGTTTCTACAAAAGAAGTTTTTGCAAAATTTAATGGTAATTTTTCAGCAAAAACTCCTCAAAAAATTTTACTAAAAAAAGATGTTTTTGATTTAGCAAAAAATATGCCCAACGACCTACAAAAACCCGCAACTGAGTTGTTGCCAATCATTTTAAAAATTTTAGAAAATCTGCAAAATTGCCAAGCCGAAATTGCCAAAATGTCTGGAAGCGGCGCAAGTTGTTTTGGAGTTTTTTTTGATGAAGAAAAATTAAATTTAGCAGAAGAATTTTTTACAAAAAATCACCCAACTTTTTTTGTTAAAAAAACCAATATTTGCAGCGGTTTTTACAATGATTAGAAAATCTTTTGGCGCGCAATCAATTGAAGAAAAATTATCCAGTCTTTTAAAGCCTTTATTTCAAGGCAGCAAAAAAGAATTTATCATGATTAATAATCTAGTAAAAAACTGGGAACAAATAATTGGCAAAAAATATGTTGATTTTTGCTATCCAAAATCAGTCCGATTAGAAAAAAAAGAAAATAACCAAGGAGGAAAACTCACAATTGCAGTTTATAATCCTGCAATTGGATTTTTTTTAGAAAGTAATGCCGAAATAATTTTAGAAAGAATCGCCTCTTTTTATGGTTTTAAAGCAATTTCAAAAATCATCATCAAACAAGAACCAAAACAGGTTAAATCAAATAACCAAGCATCAGAAGAAATTATCTTATCTTCTGAAAAAGAAGATTTTTTAAAAAATTTTACCAGCCAAATTTCAGATCAAGACTTAGCCAAAACTTTACAAGATTTGGGAAGGCAGATTTTAAAACCGCAAAAAAAATAATATAAAATTTATTCCAAACTACGTGAATCCCTACTAGAAAGAGATTTAGAACCACTGCGTATCCCAGTTTCTGTAGGTGGATATCCATCAACAACAGTTGCTAATTTTCCTGATGTTAATCCTAATTCATCGCAAATTTCTTGCCATTCCTGCAAATTATTCTCATCCCATAAATCACGAGAATAATTAACGCTAAGCCTTTTTAATCTGAAACCCGGTAATTCTTCTAAATTTTTAACTTTTTCTAGCTTCTTTTCGCTTCCTGTATATAAACCATTTTCTTTGGCAATGGCAGTAAATGTTGCAGAAAAATCAATTATTTTAGAAAAAAGTTCTTCTAAAGCTTCATCTTCAAATCCCTCACCCACAATTTTTCTAAGATCATCTTTGATCGGTTTTTGCCAAGCTGTGGCTTTCTCTTCATCATCTCTTAAAATCGAAAGTCTGCCATATTTTATTGCAAGAAGAATTGCAACAGAAGCATCTTTCTTTTCTAAACCAGCATGACCATAAGAATATTCTATAATATCATTAATAAATTCTTCTTTCTCATCATCTATTTTTTCGGCAAACTCTCTATTAGCCGCAAAGTTAAATTTATCACCATAATCCTGTTTAAAACCCTTTAGCTTTGGTTTAAAAACGGTTAATCTTTCACCTTGAATTTCTAGAAATTTTTTATTTTCAAATTTTATTTGATCGTCAAATTCAATTTTCGCCATTTCAGGTCGAGAATCAATTACCTCATACTCAACATCATTTGCACCATTTCTATTTTTTTCTAATTTAGATATTATTTCTCTTAAATCTGCGATTTCTTTTTCTAAGCTTTCTTGATTATTTTTATTGCCAAAATTCTCAATTAACCCACGCAAGTTATTAATGATTGTTTCTTGCTCCGAGATTTCCCGAGTTAAAGACTCATAATTTTTTTGATATTTTATAAATTCAGTTTGCAGTCCATCAAATGCTCTATTTTGTTCTGATAATTGTTCTTCCAACTCTTGAATTTGCTCATCTCTGCTTTGCTTTTCTTGTTCCAGATTTGATAATATTTTTTCTTTCTCTTGTTCTAATATTTCTAACCTTGATATAGCCACATTAATTTCATCTTGATGATTTCTTTGACTAGCGGAAAGTCCATTTTGAAGGTTTTGAATTTCTTGCTCTTTTTTTTCTAACTGTTGAGTTAAAGAATTTATTTCATCAGACCAATCTTTATTTCCCTCAGTAGGGTTAGATATTTTACCTTGCAGACTCTTCAACCTGCTTTCTAAATCTCTTTTTTCTTTCTCTTGCTGCGCAATTCTTTCTTGCAAGCTTTCCAGATTCTTCTTTTGAAGTTTGTCTTTTGCATTTAAGTCTTGATTTAGCTCAGTAATCTTGTTTTGCAGTTGTTGCTGCTGATCTAAATAAACTTTATTTTGCAATAATTTAGCAGAACCGTTTGTTTCTATCTCATAATTTGTCTCTATGAGTTGATTTATTTTGTGGGCAATCGTTGCTTTGTACTCTTGATGCTCTTTTTCTTTGCTAAGAAATTCATTTTTAGCTTTATTTAATTCTTCTTGTTGCTGCTGATACAGTGTTTGATATTCTTTGTTTTTTTTAGTTAGTTTGCTTTCAAGATCTGCAATTTGACCTATTAAACCTTTGATATCTTCTTCACTTTCTGTTTTATTTTTACCTTCTTTATTTTTTTGCTCTAGCAAATAACGTAAATTAGCTATTTCTGCACCATAATTACTAGTAATAACTTCATTATTACTAGTAATCTCCAATATTTGTTTTTGTAACGATTCAATTTCTTTTTTTAATTTCTTAATTTGAGCGTAAAGATCTTCGTCAAATTTTTCCTCTCCATCATCATAAAATGTAACATTATTTCCAAAATCATCATTTTCGTCCTCTGATTCGGATAATTCATAATCTCGCCCTGTGAAACCACCATCTCCGCCAGTGCCTCTTATAGAAATATCACGCTCTTTCTCTGGCGATAGATCTTTGATTATATTTTTGATTATATTTTTGACCTTCGATTTCGACGAATTACTTTTTTCTTCTTCATCATCACTAACAGACTCTGTTTCTTCTTCCTCAATTAAGGTTATTGTTTCATTAAATTGCACAACTTTTTGCTTTAAACCTTTTAGGTTTTTAATCCTTGCAATTTCTGCAAGTTGCTTTTGTTGAGGTCCATTTAATTTTGATCCATATTCAGAATCAATCTCCACAACAATAGTTCTGGCCAATATTCCAGTTAGCTTTTGAACAAGATCATCATCCTCACCATATCTGTTACTTTTTTCCTCAATAATAGCTTTTAGATCAGAACAAAATGCTGCGATATTTTTAGAATTTTTTATTTTTTTAGATTGTTGCTCAGATAAGTTATTATCGAGAACTTCCTTTTTTAATTCCTCTAGAATCTCTTCTTCTATCCTATCCAAAGTGCTTTTTGTGTATATACCGCGTTTGTTTTTTTTCAATCCTTTATCAAGATAGTGCCTAAGAGTTAATAATTGTTCTAAATGGCTTTGACCTTTACCTGCTTTAGAACTCTTGTTATATTCCGATCTATCTTCTTCGTCTAATTTATCAACTATCTGCGAAATCAAATTTTCTGGAGTTGTTGCTCTTGAACGCCAGTTAGAATCATCAGAATATGCCGATGTGCCAGGCCTTGATTCTTGATCAAATTTATCAGAATATGCAGTGTCAGGCCTTGATTCTGGATAAAACTCGTCATCATATTTACTAGTAAAAGAATTTTTTCTTGAAATATCTCTTTCATCTTTAAGAAGATCACCCCAAAAACTAACGCGTTTTCTAGATTTTTTATCTTTATCTTTTCTTTTTTCCTTAAATTTATTAACCTCATCACTCAAATCATCTAAGCTTTCTTGCTTCTCAATATCTTTAAGTAACTTTTCTTCTTCTTCGCTCAATTCTTCTTCAGAATATTCATTCTTAATTTTATCAGAAACAGCTGCGCTATATAATTTGGTTAAATCTTTTATTAACTCTTTATCTTTATCTTCATCTTCATAACGCTCTTCCTCTTCAATAATTTGTTTCAAAACACTCATCGTTGCTTTATGTCTTGCACCAATCTTGGCTCTTTTTAAAAATTCAATTTGAGCTTCTGTTAGTTTAAATTTAATGTATTTTTCTCTATATTTATCCTTAATTCTTTTCATCAAAGAATCCGCTCTAAGTGCATCATCGATATTTTGTTGAACTTCTTCTGTATAAGAACCGTTAGGTTTGTTTTGTTTAATACCTTGTGAAACAAGTTTGTTTAAAATTTCTAATTCTTTTATCTTTTCTTCCTCAGAAAGATTTTTCCCTTTTCCTGCAATAAAATTTTCATATTCTTTACGATCCTTTTCATCTAATTGAGAAACCACTGATTGAATAAATCTCTCCATCAAATCTCCACCAGATCTCAAATTACCTCTTGAAGATTTACGAGAGCCTGCTCTTGAATCTTCATTAAAATCATCGTCAGAGTAATAATCTGTTGTTCCTGATTTTCCTGATTTTCCTGAATTAGGTCTTGGATCCACATCCTTAGGACTTCTTGATCCAGGTCTTGATGAGGATCGTGATTTCCCCGGCAATCTTTCAAAATCATCACTATAATCTGTTAGATCCATTCCCGAATCATCAATATTTTGTGAATCTTTTGTTTCTGTTAATCTAACAAAATTTTCATTATTAAGAATTGTTGTTATTAAATTTTTGACTTGCTCAGAAGATCTATCTGATATCTTCATCAAAATAGAAGATGCTTTTTTTAAGTCTTTAGCCTTCTCAAGCTGAGAAAACAACTTCTCCATATCAGCATCTAAAACAGTATCTTTATCATCCTCAACAAACTGATGAATATGCACTGCCAATGCTTTTATCGTTAAATCTTGAAGCTGAAAAAATTGCTCATCGGTAAAATCTTTGTCTTTTTCAAGCTCATCCAAAGCAGTCAAAGAGGCTTCAAAAAGCTTTCTAAAATGAGCAGCTTGATTTATTTTACTTTTCCATTTTTCATTCAAACCAGATCGAGAAACAGCTTCTTTTATCTCTTCTTTTATGAGGGATAAAAGAAGTTCATCAAGTCTTGTTATATCCTGAAGATAGCTTTCCTTAAACTCCTCCACGTCATCTTGAGTCAAGGCTATCTTCATAACCCTGCGCAAAATTAAAGCTTCTCGAATTATTCTATCAGTTGTGATGTTTTGATTTTCTTGTTTAGAAAAACATGTATCTCCTTTCAATTCATTCCAAACCAATCCCTTAAAAGATTTTTTATGTTCAGATTGCAAACTATTAACTATAGCTCGAATTTTCTGCCAATTACTCGGAGTCTTTCTTGAATAAATAGTCTCATCATCTTCTTCAGAATCATGAGTTAATCTACCTCTCTCAAATTTTAATGGTGTCTGATTTGCAAGCTCGTTTTTTATATTTTGTTGCAGCTTAAGAAGATCTTCTTCTAAACCTTGAATGTGTTGCCCAAGATCCATTAATTCTTGGAATTTAGTACCACCAATTCTGTTAAATTCTATAATAAATTCTTCTTGTTTTTGCCTTAGATTTTGAATCTTATTAATTGCTGTCTCTTTATAACTTTGGCTTTGATTTTTGGGTTCAAAACTTTCTATCAACACATCAACTATCTGAATCTCAACTTCATCAATCCAAACTTTTAGAACCCAACCAGCTTTTTTAAAAATTTCAGGTTGTTCTTTTAAAGGCGTGCCTTTTAGCGCTTTAAAAGGAGTTAGAATGCTTTTTGCAGGAGTTTTTTGTTTTATTGGTGTAGTATAAGCATTTCCATCGTTTGATTTTATTAAACCCTCTGAAAACCTTTCTTTTTCAATAGCCTTTTTTATCAAACCAATACCTGTTTCAGCCTTTTGATCTGATGTATATTCCCCAGCTATTAATTCATAGTGTTTCTTTTCTATCCCAAAACGTCCTGTTGCTGATTCAACCAAATAATTTGTTTTTATTTGTTTGATCCCTTCTTCTAATACAACTTTATAATCTTTATAGCCCTGAATTTTTTTTCTGATTTCCTCTTCTTTTTTTAACCTCTCATTCAACAAACGTTCTTCTTCTTCTTTTTTTTTCAGCTCTTTTGCATTTACTATATCCGCGCTTATTTTATTCCATTTCTCTGCAATTTGATCATAAAGCTTCCTTAGATCTTGGTGTGTTTTTGTAAGTAATTCTTTTCTTTCTCCTAAATCACTTACTCTTGGCGAAACAATAATATTCAAAGTATCATCTACGATTCTTTGAATATCCTTTCCACTATTTAAAGATATAAACACATTACGAGTCTTATTCTTAAGTTCTTCTAAAGAGTTTTCCTCTTTTTCTTCTCCACCTTCATCTTGTTTTAGTGCATTAGTTACTACAGCTAATTTTTCTGCACTACTCAACCCTTCTTCTTCATTAAGCGAATCTTGAATCTTTTTTAATTTTTCAACTGTTTGTGATTTGATACTCTCCAAACCTTCTTCCAATTCTCTAATTAAAATCTTTAATTTTTCTAGAACCGCAGCATCTTCTAATTTTTTTTTCTCTTGTTGTGCTTCTAACTCTGCTTTTTTATTTAAAAATTCTACAATTTTACCTTCAACCTCAATTATTGTATGTGACGCTGAAGTAAGATCTTCTTGTTTTTTTAATAACTCATTTAAAGAAGCGAGATTAACTTGCTCAGAGGAAGAGTCACACACTAAGTAATTAAAAATTTTCTTGCTCTTCTCATCGTTACTTTGATTTAAAAAAGCTAAAACAAAGTGTCTATCCCCCCGCAAATTTTTTGTTAGCTTATTTTTTGTGTCTTGAATTGAGTTGATAACCAATAATCTTTTAGCGGTAAAAGCCTTTGCCTCTTCTGTTTGGCTTTCTAAATATTCAATTTTTTTTGTAGTTCTTAGGATTTGATCTTCAACAAATCTTCGTATATATTCAGCTCTTTCAAGTTGAATCTTTTTTTCATTAAAAGATTCAACTGCAAAATTTTTTATAGAATTATCGAGTCGATGCTCAGATTGACGATATCTCATATAAAAATCTTTAAGATATTCAATAGACTCGTTATTTTCACTTACCTCTTTTAATAAACCTTCATCCACTACTTGATAAGCATCACTTGATATTTTTGCTAATTTTTCTTGTTCTCTTAAAAGATTTAACACACTAGTAATCAGCGGCAAAGACTTAACAACATCAAAATACTCTCTTTGAGCCTGCCTAGTAGCTTCTTCTGTTATATAAGGATGAACAAGTTGGCGTAAATTATCTTTAAAATTCTCTGAATCATTTAAATGAACTTTAATTTTTGTATTTGGGGTATTGGCCAATCCAGGAGTAATAATTCTTCTATTAGTAGATGGTGTGGTAGGAGTTGTTTTAGATGGAGTAAGATAGCTTCTTGCTTGACCAATTTCAACATCAGAGGCTGGAATAACTCCTGTTATAATTGCTTTGCTATTAAAATTCCTAATTAGGAACTGATATTTTTCTTTTACTTTATCGTCACTAAAATTATTAAGCGCGCTCTCTGTATTTTGTGCAATTAAATTGATTTTATTAATAAAATTCAATATAACTTCTGCAACCACAAGACTTTCAAAATCACTGTGACCTCGCGTTACTTCTACATATTTTGAAATAATAAAGCTCTCAAACAGATTTTTTAGTTCGTCATCAATATTATCGTATAGATCTGCCAGCTTGTTAAGAAGATTAGATTCTTTATTTTTAAGTTCTTTTTTCCAATTTTCATTTCTGTCTTTGTCTTCAAAACCAAATAAACTATCAAACCTTTCGCCAAAAAAAGGTCTGGGAACAAGAAAATTATTTTTTCTTTGAGAATCGCTAATTGCAAATATTGATTTATCTAAATTAAAAACTTGCCCAAAAAATAATTCTAATTCTCGATTCAGAAGAATTATATGCTTCTTTTCATATTTATTATCGGTAACATATGAAAAAACCGTTTCTGATAATTTTTGTTTTAACTGATTAATCTCTTCACCATTTTTTGACAAATTTCTTATTGATTGACGCATTCTTCGTTTTTCCGCCGCAACTGCTGAATGTTTTTCATATTCTGCTCGTTCTTTTAAAATAAAGAAATCGCGAATTGGTTGTTTAACCAATTCTAAAACTTTTGAGGTTTTTCCTTTTGCAATTTCTTCGTTTCTAGAACTATTATTAGCTCCAAGCTTAGATATTATTAATTTTTCATATTTTTGCCACATCCCCAATTGCTCTTCTGTGGTCAAGGACTCTTGTTGTGAAAATAATGGTGAAAAACCAATCATTCTTTCATTTATTTTTTGTTGAACTTCTGGGTTATAGGAATAAAGAACTGATTCTAACCATTCAGAAATTCTTGCTGCTTTATACAAGGTTTGTTCATCAGAACCTTCTAATGATTGATTGTTAAAATAATCATCCACCAGATCACGACGAATTGCTTTTATTTTGTTGTGTATCTTATTTTTTGTTACTTCTTTTGCAGAAATATCTTCTTTTCTTTTCCGGTCTCGTTCTGATAAATATTTGTCACTATTGGAATCATTTTTTGGATTTGCTCTTAAAAATTCTTCGATCTCAGCGAATTGTTCTGATAGTTCATTAATTTTTTCCACTTTCCCTGGTCTTGCTGGCTCTGCAATTGAATATAAATAATCTTCTGCTTCTTGTAAAAATTTATTATTTCCTATTTTAGGGCGAGTAGGATTTTCTTCTCTTTGCAAAAGCTCAAAAGCTCTTTGTCTGAAATATGAGATTGTTCCATTTACATCTATTGTAACGTTAGTTCTTGTGATTGGAAGAATAGACCTTGGAGATATTTTATTAGGAGTTCCGCTACGATTTTTTTCTTGCGGTTTTAATAAATTAGAATCTTCTGCAATCGGTCTCACTTCTTTTTTCTCACTCCGCCATTCACTCATTTTTGTAGTTGCCCCAGCAGCATCACGAACCATCTCGTATGGAGTTTTACGTGGAGTACCCAATCTTCCTGATGTATTTTTTTTTGCTGTACTCGGACGTTTTGGAGTTGCAAATTCATCTGTGTTTGTGTTGCTAGTATTTAGTCCTTCTGATACAAGTGGAGTTTGATAGATATTTGAACTGGTCTGTCTTGGTCTTGGTGGAGTTTGATATCTATTATTCGCGTCTTTTTTTGACATTATTCTTAAGATAATAAAATTTGTAATACTAAAGCAACTTAGCCAGATAGACTAAATGTGCCATTAAACTTAAAACTACAATCCGTGACACTGTTTATATTTTTTTTTGCTACCACAAGGGCATTGTTCGTTTCTGCCAACATTTCCCCAAGTGTTTGAATCACGTGGATTACGATCTTCTGGATTTACGTTTAATTTTGCAGTTCCTTGAATTGCTTTTGCGCTAGAATTTTCGGTCGTTGCAGCTGGATCATTTCTGCTTTCAAACATTTTTTGCTGTGGTGCTTTAGCTAATAAATTAATTGAATTTTCATCACTTTGCGCAATTTGCATATGAGCAACTCGAGAAACAAATTGCTCTTCAATTCTAAGCATCATTTCTTCAAATAAATTGAAAGCATCGCGCTTATATTCAATCAGCGGATCTTTTTGTGCGTAAGCTCGAAGATTAATTCCGTTGCGCAATTTATCTAAAGAAAGCAAATGATCTTTCCACTCAGAATCAAGAGTTATTAAAAAGATTTGTCTTTCAATTTGGCGCACATTTTCCGCACCGTAAAGCTGTTCTTTTTCAACAAAAATTTGAGAAATGCTTTCTTGCAAGAAGCTTAAAATTTCTTTTTCGGTTGCGCCTTCTTTTGCAGCTTCAGTTTTTAAATCAAATCTAGTGCCAAAAATTCTGAATAATTCTTTTTCTAACAAGTCAATTTCCCATTGTTCAAAATATGAATTTTTAGGAATACAATCTTCAACCAACTCGTTAATAATTTCTGAAGTGAATTTTTTTATTTTGTTTGAAACATCTTGCGCAAAAATTACTTCTGATCGAAGGCTAAAAATAATTTTGCGTTGCTGATTAATTATATCGTCAAATTTCAAAAGATTTTTTCTGATTTCATAATTGCGCATTTCAACTTTATGTTGCGCGCCAGCCAAAGTTTTGGTTATCCACGGATGAAAAATTGCTTCATCTTCTTTTAAACCAAGACGAGTTAAAACGGCTTGCAATTTTTCTGAACCAAAAATTCGCATTAAATCGTCTTCTAGTGATAAGAAAAATTTTGATTTTCCTAAATCGCCTTGTCTTCCTGAACGTCCGCGCAATTGATTGTCGATTCTGCGGCTTTCGTGACGTTCAGTTGCTAAAACGAAAAGTCCGCCAGCTTGAATGGCAATTTTTTTATCGGCTTCAACTTTAGCTTTTATTTCGGCAATTTTTTGCTCAGTGTCGCCTTCTTTTATCATTAATTCTGGATTGCCTCCAAGCATAATATCTGTGCCTCGACCCGCCATGTTAGTTGCAATTGTAATTGCACCCGGAATTCCAGCTTGAGCGATGATTTCGGCTTCTTGTTCGTGATATTTAGCGTTTAAAACATTGTGAGGAAGCTTGTGGCTGCGGAGTAATTTTGATAAATATTCTGATTTTTCGATACTGATTGTGCCAACTAAAACTGGTTGTTTTTTGGCGTGAGCTTCTTTGATTGCGGCAACAATTGCATCATATTTGCCTTTTTCGTTTTTATAAATTTCGTCATCTTCGTCAATTCGGCTAACATTTTTATTAGTTGGAATTTCAACAACCCGTAATCCGTAAATTTCTTCAAACTCCACCGCTTCTGTGGTTGCAGTTCCTGTCATTCCAGAAAGTTTTTTGTATAGACGAAAATAGTTTTGAAAGGTAATTGACGCCAAAGTTTGGTTTTCATTGCGAATTTTAACTCCTTCTTTTGCTTCAAGAGCTTGGTGCAAACCGTCAGAAAAACGGCGACCTTCTTGCATGCGACCTGTGAATTCGTCAATAATAACAATCGATCCATCTTTTACGATGTAATCAATTTCATTTTTAAAAACTTTATGCGCCTTTAAAGCTTGATTTATGTGATGAACTAAAGAGATGTAAGCTGGATCATAAATTGAAGAAGATTCTTCAATTGTGCCATTGGCTTTTAGAGTTTTTTCTAAATTTTCAATTCCACTTTCGGTTAAAAAAACGCCACGGTCTTTTTCTTCCATCTGATAATCTGTTGCAGAAAGCTTTGGAATTAGACGGTTAATTTCTTCGTAAAGTTTTGAATTATCATTAGTTGGACCAGAGATAATTAGAGGAGTTCTGGCCTCATCAATTAAGATTGAATCAACTTCGTCAACAATTGCAAAATTATGACCACGCTGCACCATTTGCTCTGGTGAAAATTTCATATTATCACGCAAATAATCAAAACCTAATTCGTTATTTGTAGCATAGGTAATGTCGCAAGCGTAGGCTTCTCTGCGCTCATCATCTGTTAATTCGTTTGTTAAACAGCCAACTGTTAAACCTAAAAATTGATGAATTTTTCCCATCCATTGCGAGTCACGACGAGCTAAATAGTCGTTTGGCGCAACAACTTGCACGCCTTTGCCTTCAAGAGCGTTTAAATAACAAGGCAGAGTTGCAACTAGAGTTTTTCCTTCACCAGTGCGCATTTCGGCAATTTTTCCTTGATGTAAAACCATCCCACCAACTAGCTGAACATCAAAATGACGCATGTTTAAAACACGTTTTGAAGCTTCACGAACAACTGCAAAAGCTTCATATAAAAGCGAATCAAGAGTTGCGCCATTTTTAAGACGATTTTTAAATTCAGTGGTTTTTGCTTTTAGTTCTTCATCAGAAAGTTTAGAAATTTCTGACTCAAGTGCATTAATTTTTTCTACTTCAAGAAATAAAGATTTTACTGCGCGCTCATTGACTGAACCAAATAGTTTTTTTGCTATGAAAGAAAGCATTTATAAAGACTTTTAGTGTTGGGATAAGTTTTGAGGGCAAGTTATGATATGGGTTTGATCGAAAATCAAGATCGAATTGTGGTTTCTAGCAGCAATTATTCTTTGGCTCACAAATTATAAAAACTGCTATGCCAATGTTTTACAACTTTGAAGAGAAATTATGCCGCTATTTAATAAAGAATTTTGATATCAGCACCACATAAAATCAGCTTTTCTGCAAGCCTTTCATAGCCACGTTCAAGGTGATAAAGACGGTTTATTGTAGTTTCACCTTCTGCAACTAATCCGGCTAAAACCAAACAAACTGAAGCACGCAAATCTGTTGCCATAACTTCAGCACCCGTAAGTTTTTGAACTCCTTTTACAACTGACAAATTACCGTGCGCCTCAATATTTGCACCCATTCTTTGCAATTCCATTACATGCATAAAACGATTTTCAAAAATTGTTTCTTCAATTGTTGAAGATCCGTTAGCAATAGTCATCAAAGCCATAAATTGAGCTTGCATGTCGGTTGCAAAACCTGGAAAAGGATGCGTAGAAATACTCACTGGATTAATAACTTCAGAATTTTTTGTTACTTCAATAACGTCTTTTTCAATTTGTTTTAAGGATAAACCAGCTTTTTCTAACTCTTCTTTAACTCCTGTTAAAATCCACATTTCAACACCTTTTAATCGCAAAGATCCATTGGTAATTCCAGCGGCAATTGCGTAAGTTCCAGCCTCAATGCGATCAGCAATTATTCTGTGACGCGCTGCATGAAGTTTTTCTACACCATGAATTACGATTTTTGGGGTTCCGTCGCCTTCAATTTTTGCTCCCATTGCTCGCAAACAATTTGCCAAATCTATAATTTCTGGCTCACAAGCAGCATTGTAAAGTATAGTTGTGCCTTCTGCCAAAGTTGCAGCCATCATTGTGCTTTCTGTTGCGCCAACAGAAACTTTTTCAAAATTAATTTCCGCACCTTTTAATCTACCGTCAACAACCGCATCAATATAACCACCAGCAAGTTCAATTTTTGCTCCGAGCTTTTCCATTGCTTTGATGTAAAGATCAACTGGTCTGGTTCCAATTGCACAACCTCCCGGAAGAGATATTTTTGCTTTACCTAAGCGAGCCAAAAGTGGCCCAAAAGTAAAAATTGAGGCACGCATTTTACGCACTAAATCATATGGTGCGACAGGATTTGAGATATGTTTTGCGTTAAAAATTAATGCACGTCCTTGATTTCCAAAATCTGGATCCATTCCGTCAAGTTCAACATCAATTCCCAAATTAACCAATAAGTTAATCATAGTAGAAATATCAGAAACGTGAGGAACATTAGTTAGAGTCAATTTCTCATCAGTAAGAATTGATGCAACCATCAATGGCAATGCAGCGTTTTTTGCACCAGCAATTTGCACTTCACCATGAAGTTTTTTGCCACCAGTAATTAAAAGTTTTTTCATGTTTTTATTTTAAAAAAATCAGCTCTATTTCTCGTAGGTTTTTACCAATTCATTAAGCAATCTAACTCCATAACCAGAAGCACCTTTTATTGCCATTGCGTCTCCTTTTCCACGCCAAGCAACTCCAGCAATATCAAGATGTGCCCATTTTGTTTCTCCAACAAAGCGTTTTAAAAACTGTGCTGCTGTTGTGCTTCCAGCTCCTCGACCCGCACCAACATTTTTCATATCAGCAATATCAGAATTAATCATTTCATCATATTCTTCACCAAGTGGAAAACGCCAAGAACGCTCGCCAGTTTTAACTCCACAACTTTCAATTTTTTTAGCTAAATCGTCATCATTTGAAAACAAACCCGCATAAACATCTGCCAGAGCAACAATGATTGCGCCAGTTAAAGTTGCTAAATCAACAATAAATTTTGGTTTAAATTTTGTGTTAGTATAATGCAAAGCATCAGCTAAAACCAAACGACCTTCTGCGTCGGTGTTAATAACCTCAATAGTTTGACCAGACATTGAACGCACAACATCTCCCGGTTTCACCGCTGTTCCTGAAGGCATATTTTCAACTAATCCAATCACACCAACTGCATTCACTTTTGCTTTTCTTTGAGCTAAATTTCGCAGCAATCCAACCACAACGGCAGAACCTGCCATATCAGTTTTCATGTCTTCCATGTTAGCTGCAGGTTTAATTGAAATACCACCAGTATCAAAAGTTACACCTTTTCCAACAAAAGCTAGAGGCGCATCTTTAGCAGATCCACCATTCCATTTTAAAACCACCAATTTTGATTCGCGCGCACTGCCCTGACCAACACAGAGTAAAGATCCCATTCCTAATTTGGTCATTTCTGCTTCTCCTAAAACTTCAACTTCTAAACCATCTTTTTTCAAAGTTTTGCAGATTTCAGCATAGCTTTCAGGATTTAAACTATTTGAAGGTTCAGAAACTAAATCACGAACAAAGAAGATATTATCTGACAAAATTTGTAATTCAGAAAATTCTTTCTGAGCCTTTGATAAATCAGAAGTCATGAAGTTCAAAGACTCTAATTTTAGCTCTTTATCTTTTTTCTTTTTTTCAAAATATTTAGTAAAACGATAACTTTGAAGAGAAGCTCCAAAAGCAATATTTGCTAAATCTTTTGCTGAATTTTTTGATTCAAAAAAAACGCTACCACTTTTAATTTTTGCACCATTTAAAGAAGCTGCAATTCTTGATCCAACCTTTTGCAAAGCTAATTCATCAAGCTTTTTTTCACTTCCAGCACCAATAATTAAAAAGGGATTTTCGTTGTTTGAAACAAGATGCGACTGATTATTTTTTCCTAAAAAATCAAAATTTTCTTTAGCAAATTTTACTGGTTTTAAATTTGATTTTTTTGTTTGCTCTTCAGTTAAAACAAGAACTGCCACAGAGTTTTTTGGCGCAGATAAACCACTCGATTTTGTAAAATTAATTTTCATGTTAATTGATTTTTGAATTTGGAAGAAACTAACCTGCAAACTAAAAATGAAGCCCAATTTTGCAAATTAAATAATGACTGACCTAACTTTAATTTTCTCTTTAGCTAGCCTTGGATTTTTTGGTGGATTTAGCCATTGCGTTGGAATGTGTGGTCCATTTGTTTTAACCCAAGTTGGCAATCGCTTGCAAAATACTTCTCTCAAAAATTTTTCTGAATTTCAACGCTTAAAAAACTTAGCACTTTTGCCTTATCATCTTGGAAGAATTTCTACTTATTCTTTAATTGGCTTTTGTTGTTCGTTTTTTACCAATCAAATTCAAGAGTTTGTCGGATTTAAAATTTTGTCTGCACTATTTTTATTTTTAGCAGTTCTTGTCTTTGTGAATTTGCTTTTGGATCACAACTTCAAAATTACCAATAAAATTCAATTGCGCTTTAAATCGAATTTTCTAAAAAAATTAACGTCTTTTTTTTCCAAAAAAATTTCTATTTTGTTTCAAAATCCTTACGGATTAAGGGGATATTTACTTGGGATAATTCTAGGCTTCATTCCTTGTGGAATGCTATATTCAGCCTTTTTAATTTCAGGCAGTTTTTCTAATCCAATTTTGTCAGCAATTGGTATGATTTTTTTTGGAATCGGCACATTTCCATCTCTTTTTCTTACATCTTGGGGTGGTGGTTTTTTTGCCAAACTTCCTGAATTTAAGATTATTACTAAAATAGTGATTTTACTTAATATCATTACTTTATCGCTAATGATCGCAAAACTAATTAATAACTAAAACTATGTCTTCTGCGCAAGCTTCAGATTTTCATCCGAAATATAATTACGACATTCTAAAACTCTTCACCATCGCAGCAACTTTTTGGGGAATTGTTGGATTTGCAGTTGGTGTGCTTATCGCCTCACAGCTAGCTTTTCCAATTTTAAATTTTGGTTTGGAATGGACAAGTTTTGGTCGTTTACGCCCACTTCACACTTCTGCTGTAATTTTTGCCTTTGGTGGAAATGCTCTTTTTGCAACTAGTTTTTTTGTTGTTCAACGAACTTCACAAGCCAGACTTTGGGGAAGCGATAATTTACACAAATTTATTTTTTGGGGATATCAAATTTTCATTTTAATGGCGGCTTTCGGTTATGTTAACGGAGTCACTCAAGCTAAAGAATATGCAGAGCCAGAATGGTATGCTGATTTATGGCTAACTATTGTTTGGATTTGCTATTTCTTGGTTTATGTAATGACAATTAAAAATCGTAAAGAACCTCATATTTACGTTGCCAACTGGTTTTTTCTTGGCTTTATCGTTACCGTTGCAATTCTTCATATTGTTAACAACTTATCAATTCCTCTTCGCTTAGATGGCACAGCTAGCTATCCAATTTTTGGTGGCGTACAAAGTGCTATGATTCAATGGTGGTATGGTCACAATGCGGTTGGATTTTTCTTAACTGCTGGTTTTATCGGCATGATGTATTATTTCGTACCAAAACGTGCTGAACGCCCAGTTTATTCTTACCGTCTTTCGATTCTGCATTTTTGGTCTTTGATCTTTATTTATATTTGGGCTGGTCCGCACCATTTACATTACACTTCACTTCCTGATTGGGTTCAAACTTTAGGTATGACTTTTTCAATTATGCTTTGGATGCCTTCTTGGGGCGGAATGATCAACGGTATTATGACTTTATCTGGAGCTTGGGACAAATTACGCACAGATCCAGTTTTACGCTTTTTAATCACCGCCGTTGCCTTTTATGGAATGAGCACTTTTGAAGGTCCATTGATGGCAATTAAAACTGTAAATGCCTTATCACATTATACCGATTGGACAATTGGACACGTTCACTCAGGAGCTTTGGGTTGGGTTGCTTTAATTAGTTTTGGTTCGCTTTATCACATGGTGCCAATTTTGTGGGGTAAAAAAAATCTTTACTCAATGAAACTAGTTTCAGCCCACTTTTGGCTTGCCTCAATTGGTATTGTTTTATACATCACTGCCATGTGGATTTCAGGAATTGCTCAAGGTTTAATGTGGCGCGCATATGACGAAATGGGCTTCTTGCAATATTCATTCGTTGAAACTTTAAAAGTTTTGCACCCACTTTATTTCACTCGTGCTGTTGGTGGTTTATTCTTCCTAATTGGTGCGTGCTTGATGGCTTACAATTTTTATAAAACAATTCGCTCTAAAAATGCTTAAACATCACGATAAAATTGAACGTAATTCAGTTCTACTTTTGATTCTTACTGTAATTGTTGTTTCAATTGGAGGGCTTGTTGAAATTGCACCACTTTTTCGCATGGAAACTACCATTGAAAAAGTTGAGGGAATGCGTCCTTACACTCCGCTAGAATTAGCTGGAGCAAAAATTTATAAACGCGAAGGTTGTTATGGTTGCCACTCACAACAAGTTCGTGTTTTACGTGACGAAGTTGAGCGTTATGGTCACTATTCTTTAGCAGCAGAAAGTATGTATGATTTTCCATTTCAATGGGGTTCAAAACGTACTGGTCCTGATTTAGCACGTGTTGGCGGTAAATATTCTGATGAATGGCACGTTCGCCACTTAATTAATCCACGAGATGTTGTTCCTGAATCAATCATGCCCGGATATAAATTTTTAACTGAACGTAATGCAGAAATTTCTGGAATTGCTGATGATATGGAAGTTTTGCGTAAAGTGGGAGTTCCTTATACTGATGAAATGATTCAAAATGCCGTTTCAGATGCTGTGTTACAAGCTTCAAATGATCGTGAAAGTGAAGGTTTGCAAAAACGCTATGGCGGAAAAGTAAATGTTCATGATTTTGATGGAAATCCGAACAAAATTTCTGAAATGGATGCTTTAGTTGCTTATCTTCAAGTTCTTGGAACTTTTGTTGATTTTGCTAAATTTGAAAAACACGACATTAAAAAATAATGGCTGAATTCACTCAATACGCACCTACAATAGCAACAATTTTTTTCTTCTTAGCTTTTTGTTATGTGATTTATTTTTCCTTCAAAAAAAGCAATCAGGAAAAATTCAAAAAATTCTCAAAAATTCCTTTAAAAGACCATGATTAAAAAAGACGACAAATCTCAAGAAAAATCTCCTAAAACCACTGGCCACGAATGGGATGGTATTTCTGAATATAATATTCCAGCACCTCGTTGGTGGTTAATTGTTTGGATAGTTTGTATTATTTGGTCAGTAATTTATTGGGTAATTTATCCAACTTGGCCAATTCCGGGTGGTAATAGCAAAGGAACTTTAAACTGGTCTCAACAATCACAATTAAAAGAATCTCAAAAAGAAATTGATGCTCGTCGTGACGTATTTTTAGAAAAAATTTCAAAAACTGATTTTTCTGAAATTCAAAAAAATCCCGAACTAATGGAATTTGCACTAAATGGTGGTCGCGCCGCTTTTAAAGAAAACTGCGCTGCATGTCATGGAACTGGAGCGCAAGGCGCAAAAGGCTATCCAAACTTAAATGATGATGATTGGTTATGGGGTGGAAAAATCACTGATATTTACCAAACAATTCAATTTGGAATTAGATCATCTCACGAAAAAACTCGCTTTAGTCAAATGCCTTCTTTTGGAATTGATAAAGTTCTAAAAAAAGACGAAATTGAATCTGTTGCAGAATATGTTCTATCACTTTCTGACAAATCAATTTCAAATGAAAAAGGCGCGGCAATTTTTAAAGCTAATTGCATTGCTTGTCACGGCAAAGAAGGCAAAGGAGACAGAACAGTTGGAGCTCCAAATTTATCTGATGCAATCTGGCTTTATGGCAATAAAAAAGAAGATATTGAGTTTGCCGTTACCTACTCTCGAGCTGGCGTAATGCCTTATTGGATTGGACGTTTAGATGATGTTACAATTAAACAATTAGCACTTTACGTTCACTCACTTGGTGGCGGTGAATAATAAATTAAAATTGGTGAACATTTTATAATTAGTAAACAAGTTTCCAACTCAAGAAAGCTGCATTTTAGCGTCACTGTTGGCACTATTTTTTATAACAGCCACGTTGAATTACAAAAATGGTTTTTAGTAATGTGTCTATTACTCAATGCTCGCAAAGGTTTGTCATCATTGGGGTTAAATAGTGAAATCACCAAAACAATAGTTAAGTTTGCGACTAATAAAATAAAAGGTTGGTCTAATTTTCTGATAAAATGTTCAGCTGTTATCAGACCTTCTTGTGTCAAAAGAAAATACAAATAATTTTCTTAATTTTTCACCTCTCAACCTTAAAGTGCACTAATCTGATGATGAGAAAAATCCTCTCGATCCAATACTTACGAGCGATTGCAGCGTTACTAGTTTTATATTCTCATCATTTTGTGCCACCATTTATTAACTTGAATTCGACACTATCGGCCTTTAAAGCCACACCTGGGGAATATGGCGTAATAATATTCTTCATTGTCTCAGGATTCATAATGTCGTATGTGATTCAATTTGAAAAAACACCCACGATTTTTCTTAAAAAAAGATTGGCGCGAATTTACCCGCCTTACTGGCAGATTTATTTTTTAGCAATTTTGGCTTGGATAATTTTGCGCGGCATCTTTCATATAAAATTTATGGCGCGCGGAAGTTGGTTTGTAAACATGTCTTTAATGCCGTGGGAATTTAATAAAGACAAAGAAGGGATGGTTTTACAAGTGGCTTGGACGCTTTATTATGAGATGGTTTTTTATATTGTTGTCACCGCGTCGCTTTATTTCTTTAAAAAGAAGCCAAAGTTTGGCGTTTATTTGTTGTTTATGTTGATGTGTTGCTTTCCAAAATATCCTTTGTTTTTTACTTTCATAATTGGCTTCTGCTGGATGGAATGGATAAAAACTAAAGAGAGAATTGATCTAGTTACAATTCTTAGCTGTCTAGGAATAGTCCATTTAGAACGAGTTGGTGGTGAATTAGGATGGCTAGTTTGTGTTGCCACGCTTCTTGTGATTTATGCTGAAAAATTTTTGCCGCACTTTAAAATGTTAGAAGCTCTTGGCGATTGTTCTTACTCGCTTTACCTTATTCATTTGCCGCTTCTTGGCATTGTCAATTGGCTTGTAGGATTTAATCACTATCCGATGATGATAGTGGTGGTTGGTGATCTTTTAATTATCTTTTTCGCTTATTTAAATTACGAATTTTTTGAGAAGAAAATTGCGGTAAAATTGAGACGTTTTATAACTAAATGAAATTATGAAAAATTTTTTAAAAAAATCTTTTGCAGAAGAGCTTGCAATAAAATCAAAAATCTTGGTGCTTAGTTTTTTGGCAGTTAAAGAAACGGAGATTTTGAGGTTATCAGCTTAAAAATGATTGGCTTCGATTTAATAAAATCTGATCTGGTAACTTCCTTTCGAAACCAAAAGCTACATC
>CAYWVI010000013.1:0-3978 GCA_964461905.1 uncultured Rhizobium sp.
AAATAACGGCGTTTTGCTCTTTTTTTAAGCGGAGAATTTCTTCTTCTAAATTAGTTGGAATTTCAAACATGACTATAAACCTACAATTTCAAAAACTTCTTTTTTAGTTTTGGCGGCAATTTCTTGCGCCTGCTCTTTTCCAGAATTTAAAACCTGACGAACATAAGACTGATCTTGTTTAAAGCGGCTTAAATTTTCCTGAATTGGACGCAATTTTTCAATCAAACTTTCAGCCAAATCAGCTTTAAATTTTCCGTTTCCCGCAACTTCATATTCTTTTGCCAGAACTTCTGGCGACTTGCCTGACGTGGCAGAAAAAATATTTAACAAATTAAAAATTTCCAAACGAGTTTCGTCAAAAGTGATTGTTGGCAGCGAATCGGTTTTGGCTTTTTTAATTTTTTTAACAATTTCGTCAGTGCTGTCGGTCAAGTTGATGCGCGATAAATCTGACTCATCTGATTTGCTCATTTTTTTTGCGCCATCTTGCAGCGACATAATTCGCTTAACTTCTTTGATAATCATTGGTTCTGGCAGTTTAAAATATTCACAGTCAAAACGACGATTAAAGGCTCCAGCAATGTCACGAGTTAATTCGAGATGTTGTTTTTGATCTTCACCAACTGGAACTAAATCGGCACGGTAAAGCAAAATGTCGGCAGCCATTAAAACTGGGTAAGAGTAAAGACCGAGATTTTCATCTTTTGCCGCTTTTTCTTTAAACTGCGTCATACGATTCAACCAACCCATTGGCGTTAATGTGCCAAAAACCCAAGCCAATTCTGCATGTTGTTCAATTTCACTTTGCACAAAAATTGTCGATTTTTTTGGATTCAAACCGCAAGCCAAATAAATTGCCGCCGCATCAAAAACATTTTGTTTTAATTCTTGCGGATTTTGCGGCAGCGTAATTGCGTGTAAATTCATCACGCCAAAAAAACAGCGATGCGTGTTTTGCAAATCAATCCAATTGGCAATTGAGCCGAGATAATTTCCGAGATGTAAATTTCCTGTTGGCTGAATTCCTGATAAAACCGTTTTCATGATAAAATAGTTTATTGCTTTTGAAGGGCGCGGCATCTTAACTTTGCAATCTTGTAAGGCAAGTGGATGGTCGCTGATTTTAGCAGCAATGCTTGAAAATCAGAGGAAAGTCCGGACTCTAGCAGGAAAAAATATCAGTTAATGGCTGACCGCGCTGCTTGAATAAAATAGAGCAGCCGAGGGCAAGTGTCACAGAAAATAAACCGCTAGAACTTTGCACCCCCATCGTCGCGCTAACGCGTCGACTCGTTCCCCCTAAATAGGTGGAACATGGACAGCGTAACTGCAACATCGTTCTAGCAAGGGTGAAAATGCGAGGTAAGAGCTCACAGGTTTACGTGGTAACACGTATCTCGACAAACCCTATTTAGAGCAAGACCAAATAGGAGTGGCAAGTTCTTTGATGAACAGATGTTCCTGCCATCGTCACTCGGGTAGGTTGCTTGAGGTTAGCGGTGACGCTAATCCTAGATGAATGACTGTCGCTTAAGAAATTAAGTACAAAATCCGGCTTATAACTTGTCTTACATTTTTCACCCTCACCCCAACCCTCTCCCATCAAGGGAGAGGGAGTTAATATGATTTCGATTTAACCCACTTCACTTGATGAAAGAGGTAGTTGGCATGATTTCAATTTAACTCCCTCTCCCTTGATGGGAGAGGGTTGGGGTGAGGGTGACATTAGTATCAACAAAGTACAAATTACGATTTAAAGATGCTTTCAACCAACGAAATTCGCACAAAATTTTTAGATTATTTTGCAAAAAACGGACATGAAATTGTGCCGTCTTCGCCGCTAATTCCGCATAATGATCCAACTTTGATGTTTACCAACGCAGGAATGAATCAGTTTAAAAACTACTTCACTGGCGTTGAAATTCCAAAATTCAAGCGCGCTGCAACTTCACAAAAATGTGTGCGCGCTGGCGGCAAACATAACGATCTCGACAACGTTGGTTACACCGCTCGTCACCACACTTTTTTTGAGATGTTGGGCAATTTTTCTTTCGGAGATTATTTTAAAGAAGAAGCAATTTTTTATGCGTGGAATCTTTTAACCAAAGAGTTCGGCATTGATTCAAAAAAACTTTTAGTCACCGTTTATCACAACGACGACGAGGCAGCAAATCTGTGGAAAAAAATCGCCAACCTGCCCGAAGAAAAAATTATCCGCATCGCAACTGACGACAACTTTTGGTCGATGGGCGACGTTGGCCCGTGCGGCCCCTGCTCTGAGATTTTTTACGATCACGGCGAAAAAATTTTTGGCGGCGTTCCCGGCAGCAAAGATCAAGATGGAGATCGTTTCATCGAAATTTGGAATCTAGTTTTTATGCAGTTTGAAAAAAGCAAAGATGGATCGATGAAACCGCTACCAAAACCTTGTATTGACACCGGAATGGGCTTGGAACGAGTAACTTCAGTTCTTCAAGGAGTTCACGATAACTACGAAACTGACACTTTTAAAAATCTGATTAGTGGGATCGAAAAAAATCTTTAATCAAATCAAAACAAAATATGACCACTTTCAACGAAGTTTTTGAACACATCAAAAACACAAAAAGTTTAGATGATCGCCTTTTTGAAGAAGCAAAATCTTCGATTCTTAACTTAGAGCTAGATCCAAATGACATCGATATCGAAACTGGAGAAACGCTTTTGACGATGGCTCTCAAGCTTGGAGTCAACGAGCAATGTTTTGTTAGGCTTGTTAATCTTGGAGTCAGCGAAAAAGGGAAAAATATTTTCGATGAAGATGCTAGCAGCAAGGGACTTGGAAAAATATTTGCCAATCGCAAATATTCGATAACCCCTCTAATCATCTATGAGAACACCAATAACGAAGGCAAACTCAAAAAGATGAGTCGAGCTAGAAGCGAAAACTACAAAAAAGCTCTCGAGAACCATGCCCAGAAAGTTCTTAACAAAGAAATCTTGGAAAGAATATCTCCGCACTTTATCGCCAATCATCCTCACAACTGGGCGGAGACAAACTTGTCCGACGAACAAAAATCGGCGCTAACAAGCAAATATTTAAATTCAAATAAGCTGTCGATATCGTCCCCTTTATACCGGGCACTTTACGATAAAAACTACGCAGCGGTCCTTTTGTTAGCTGAAGACGATGACATCGCACGGAATCTAAGACCTATTTTTGAAGAGCTAGTATCTTTAGATTCCAATTCCAGCAAGATCGCGGTTGCTAAGGTGATAGAATGCTTGATCGAGAAAAGCGGGAGGCATGAAGACAAAAGGATGTCAATCATACTTGATAGGAATAACGCTTTAGACTCCGCTTTAGACTCCTACTGCAAAGGACAAGAAAACCAGGAGCTGATCAAATTCTATATTAATCAAGGCGCGACCATGAAGAGCAAAATCCACCCCGAATTTCTCATTAAAGCTTTAGAAAAAAGAGACGATGAGATTCTTGGCGTTATGCTTGATCAAGTCATGATTGATACCGTATATGATATTGCGGGCGGTGATATCGATAATCTTCTCAACCTTGGCGACTCCGCAAAAACAGCGAATCTAACAAGAGATGAAATGCTTTTTGAAAAATCAAAAGAAGTTAACGTTCTTGTGGCCTCCAAGGCTTTTTATCTTTTTAGGGCTCACTACAATTATCGCCCCGAGCCTGAGATGAACCAGCTAGAAGAATATCTCTTAAGAGCACAAAAAAATCTCGGGATAAATCTGGAAGAAAAAAAACAAGAAGTTCGAGATTTGTTGGCAAAAAAAGGAATAGATATCGCATCTCTGCCTAAGAATTCAGAGTATCACAAAGATCACCTATACGCCACTCTTGCCCTGATCGACTCTCTGGGTGGCAGCGACCAATCAACTGCAACCGCGATAACTCAAGCAGTTACTTTACCTAACGAGATTTTTGGCAGCTACATGTCGCGGATTAGACAAAAATATGAAGCT
>CAYWVI010000013.1:3988-30625 GCA_964461905.1 uncultured Rhizobium sp.
GATAGAGATTTGCATCTTGATCAACTTCCAAAAATCAGAGCGTTGCGACAAAAACTTTTTGATGAACGCTCGCGTCGCGAAAATCCAGAATTCCAAGCAAACATAGTGGTGGCTGCGCTATCCAGGAAAACCTCGTCCCGCGCAAATACTGAAGCCTTGTTTAAGGGTCTTGAAGTCATCTCCGTACCCCTAGAGTTGACCATATTTAACGATTTGCCCTACGACATGACAGGATATGTTATCCCTAAATACGGCGCCACCAAACCAGATCGCAACCCTTTCGAGGTCTTAACTGGATCTCGCTTAAACTTTTCAGAAGAGGTGACAGAACAACTCGAAACATTCTTTTTTGAACTAGCAAAACCTAAAAAAATCATCTCCAAGAAACCTGATACCCAGACTGTATCCACAACAAATGATCAACAGCAAACTCAAGTTCTGGAAAAGAATTTGCAAGATTTGAAAACAGATTTATCCACAACAGATAATCAACCCCTAAATCAAGATGTAATTCTAAATCAGAATACACCTGATACCCAGACTGTATCCACAACAAATGATCAACAGCAAACTCAAGAATCGACCCAAAAGGCCACAGAAACACAAAACACCAACAACGATACCACGAAAAAGAATAAAAATTTTGCTGAAAAGCTAAGGGAGGAGACACATCAAAACAAAGCACCAGCAGAATCGACTTTTGCTAAAAAGTTAAGACAGAAGACAGTGGATAACAAAGTACCAGACTTCTCAAAAAGCGATCCGTCAGATCCTCGTACCGACAACATTCTTAATCGAGATAAACCAAGTTATCTAACACCAACCGCTAAAGGAATTAGACTATCTTCCGTTCAACATGGTGATGCATCCACTAAACCAAATCAGAACAAAAAAGGCGGACGCTAAGTCAGAAAACGCGTCCAGCAGAAGCATTAGCTTCACGCGGTCCAATATTTTTCAAAGGAAATGCCTGTGGTTTTGATACCGAAGTCGAGTTTGTTTTTACTCTAGGGTCTAAAATATCACCTTTCCCCAAACTACTTGTATTGACACCGGAATGGGCTTGGAACGAGTACTTCAGTTCTTCAAGGAGTTCACGATAACTACGAAACTGACACTTTTAAAAATTTAATTTCGGGAATTAGAAGTTTTACTAGCTAGAGTGCTAGGCAAAATTGCAGATTTTTCTTTATCAACAACTACAGATTTAGAAGGTGATGGAAGTGGTAACTTATCCACTAAATCTTGCAATTTCTTACCAAAAATTGTTTCAAAAACCCTACTATTTTTATTACTTTCTTTACCAAGATTTTCTTCACCTTTCACCTGATTTTCAGCTAAATTAGCCAAGTTTGGATTTGTATTAAAAACTTGTTTTTTTAGCTCAGGAGTTGCGCGCTCTAAAAAGTTAGAAATTAAAAAATTATTACCACTAATAACCGCAGCTTCTAAAGAACTTTTACCCTGCTCTACCGGTTTATTTATGTCTGCCCCATAATTAATCAGCAACATAGCTAGTGCAGATTGACCATTTTTTACAGCTGAAAATAATAGCTGATTAATTGTTTTTTCATTAAGAGAAACTCCTAAAATTTTTTCTAAATCAGAAATTTTTCTCTCATAAACTTTTGGTTCAGATTCTTTTTTCTCATGAACTTTTAACTCAGAATTTTTTGTCTCAAAAATTTTCTTTTCTTTATGATTTTCTACTTCTTGAGTTTTTATTTTTCCTTCTTGCTGCTCTGATTCTTTCTTTTGTTGCAAATCAGAATGATCTATTTTTTCTTGTTCCTTCAACAACTCTCGCGCTTTTTGCCTCATTTGATCACGCAAAATCAACATTGTTTCTTGATGCAACTCCAAAGCAATTCCAGCATTAATTATTTGCTGCTGAGCTTTTAAATCAGCTTCTAGTTTTTGTTGAGCTTCAATTTCAGCTTTAAAATTTAATCTTTTTTTTACTGGTTTTTTTTCGTCTTTTTCTTTTTCTCTTTGACGAGAATTTTCTTGTTCATTTGTTTTTTTTCTTCCAGCAACTTCTAAATCTTGCTCTGTAATTTTTGCACCAGAAACCACCAAAACTGCAATGGTTTGATCTTTTTCTTGTGGAGATTTTGCAGAAATCATTGTTGCTGAAATTGGACTTAATCCATTTTCTCCAACTTCATTTAATTTTTTAGCCAGATCAAATTTATCTAAAAATTCTGTAATTTTTTTTTGCTCTAAAACTTTATTTGAAGCGCACGAAATAATAAAAATTTCTTTTGCTAATTTTTGAATTTTTTCTTCGCGCTTTTTGCGCTCTTCTTCTTTTTTAACTGGATCAAGATTTTGATTATTATCTTCTTTTTCCAATTCACCTTCAATCAAAGAAATCTGCTCAATATATTCTCTTAATTTAAAAGGCATTGAACCCAAAACTGCAGCAAATTTTGGGTTGGTTACAACAAAATCAGCAGCAGAAAAGCCAGCTGCAAAATTTTTTAAATATTGCAATTTTTCCAAAAATTCTTGGTTTTCTTGTTTTTCAAATTCAGAGCTAAATTCTGCCATTTACTAATTTTACAAAATTTTCTACACCAAAAAGTGCAATAAACGAACCCATTCTTGGACCTTGATCTTGACCAAGCAAAATTTGGTAAAGTGCTAAAAACCAATCACGCATGTTTTTTTCATAACCATGATTTTTGCCAACTTGAAAAACTAAATTTTGCAATAACGCGCCGTCATTTTTTTGTTCATCAGTTGCATTTTTTACAGTTTCGCAAAGCTCGCGAAGTGCTGATTTTTCTACATCAGTTGCATCACGATATTTTTTATTTTTCTTGATGAAGTCATTGTAATAAGCAATTGCACAACCAACCATTTTTCTTAAAAGCGGAGAGTTTTCTGGTGTTAAACCTTTTTGATATTTTGAAATAAAACCCCAAAGAACTGAGTCATTTTCTGGGTTGCAAGCCGAAGCCAAATTAAGCAAAAGCGAATAGCTCAAGTTAAAATTAATTTCTGGAATTTTTCCTTCATGAATATGAAACGCAGGATTATCAAGCTTTGCCGCTTCATCTTGTTTTTCAAAACCTTGTGCAAAAGTTAAATATTCGTCCGCTGCTTTTGGAATCACATCAAAATATAAACGCTTGGCAGTTTTTGGTTTTTGATACATAAAAAGTGCCATCGACTCAGACGGGGCATATTTCAACCAATCTTCAACTGAAATTCCATTGCCTTTTGATTTAGAAATTTTTTCGCCAGTGTCGGACAAAAACATTTCGTAAGTAAAATTCACCGGAGGCACGCCGCCCAAGATTTTGCAAACTTCGCGATAAATTTTTTCGTTAGGCTGATGATCTTTTCCATAAATTTCGTAATCAACGCCAAGTGAATACCAACGCGCGCCGAAATCGATTTTCCACTGCAATTTACAATTTCCACCAGTTACTGGAACTTCTTTTTCTTTGCCGTTTTCATCAATATAAATCACGGTTCCTTTGGCTTTATTCACGCCTTTCACACCTTTATCAATTACGATGCCAGATTCTGGATCAATTGGCATAAATGGGCTGTAGGTTTCTTGACGCTCTGCACCTAAAGTTGGCAACATTAAAGCCATTAATTCATCATATTTTTCAAGCACGCGAAGCATTGTAGAATCAAAAGCACCAGATTTATATTTTTCAGTTGCGCTGATAAATTCATATTGAAAACCAAATGAATCTAAAAACCCACGAAGGCGAGAATTCATATGATGCCCGTAAGATTCATGAGTTTTAAAAGGATCAGGAACCGAAGTTAGCGGACGACCTAAATTAGCACGAACCATTTCTTGCTCTGGCACGTTATCTGGAACTTTGCGCAAACCATCAATATCGTCAGAAACGCAAAACATTTTGGTTGGAATTTCTGGAGCAATCAAAGTGAAAGCGTGACGCACAAAAGAAGTACGCACAACTTCGCCAAAAGTTCCAATATGCGGCAAGCCTGATGGGCCGTAGCCAGTTTCAAAAAGCACGTAACCTTTAGCGGGAGTTTTACCACCAATTTTTTCGTAAATACGGCGCGCCTCTTCAAACGGCCAAGCTTTTGATTCAAGATAAGATTTGTGTGAGATTGTCATTTTGTATTTTTTAGAAATTTAATCAGTTCAGGTTTTGTGGATTTAAAATCATGTTCTGCCCAAAATTTTTTAGCTGAGTTAATTGCTATTCCAACATCTTTTTCTTTGAAGCCAACAGAAATTACATCTTCACCATTTAGAGGAAATTTTGGCAGAGAAAAATTTTGTAGAAATTGGATGTTTTTTTTGGCTTCGGAAAGTTTTTTTTGGTTAAGATTTTTGGATAAATTTAGTAAATACAAATCTAAAACCAATTCTTTGTCAAAAGATGCGAGAAAATAATTGAGCTGAGTTTTCGTTGCAAGAAACCCCTCACCCCAACCCTCTCCCACAAGGGGAGAGGGAGCTAAACCGAGTTCGGAATAAACTTCTTTAACAGAGGAAGAGGGGGCTAAACCGAGTTCAGAATAAATTTCTTTAACAGGGGGAGAGGGAGTCAGTCCGAGTTCGGTGTCACTCCCTCTCCCCTTGTGGGAGAGGGTTGGGGTGAGGGGTTCTCGTCCAGCACCAAAAAGCAAATTTTTAACACCAAAACCCAACAAAAAAGAAAAATATTTTTTCTCCAAATTCGTCACACAAATTTCAGTCGCAAAATTTTTTAAATCAAATTCTTTGCTCAAAAAAACCGTCGCGATTTTTAAATTTAAACTCGCTGAAATTTTAAACTCTTTTTCAATTTTAAAAAGCCTTTCCAAAGCATTAACATCAAGCTTTCCAACAAAAATCTCTTCAGCAATTTTTTTACTTTTTAGAACTCGTAAAACAGCAATTAAATTTTCTTTTTTTTCGCTGCCCAACATTTTTAAAATCTCCGCCCTCACCCTTTCTTTTGAAAGTTTTTTTAGATTTTCTTTTTGCAAAATGCAGGCTTTTAAACCTTGAGAATCAAGATCTTGAGCGTATTTACAACTAAACCTAAAAAAGCGCAAAATACGCAAATAATCTTCCTCAATTCGCAAATTAGCGTTGCCAATAAATCTAACTTTTTGTTTTTTTAGATCAGAAATTCCGTCAAAATAATCGTGAATTAAGCCTTCAGAATCTAGGTAAAGTGCATTGATTGTAAAGTCACGGCGCGCTGCGTCCAACTCGTAATCAGCAACAAATTCTGGTTTACAGTGACGTCCATCAGTTTCGCTGTCTTTGCGCAAAGTGGTAATTTCAAAATTTTTACCATTAATCACCGCCGTAATCGTGCCAAATTTGGCACCAGTTGGCACAGCTTTAATTTTGTTTTTCTTAAGAATTTTTGTGATTTCTTCTGGCTTGAATTTAGTTGCAAAATCAAAATCACTAACTTTTTTTTGCAACAGTAAATCACGAACCGAACCACCAACTAAACGAATTTGACCACCAAAAACTTCAAACAAGTTTTTTACTTCTGTGGGAAGTTTTTTTATTAAATCTGTGTGAATATTTTTGTGATTCATTAGTTTTTTTTGGTAAAAAAAATTGATTTTTTACAACCATCTAAAAGCCTTGATTTTATTGCTTAAAAAGCGGTTTTTTTTGAATTGTGACCCTAGGGTCACAATTTGATTTTTTGCCAATTAAATTACCGTTAAAAACAAACCCAATTCATCCGCTTTTTTAATCACTTGGTCTTTTTCTAAAACCAAAGTTGAGTTTGCCTGAATTGCAATTCCCACAATTTTGCAATCAAAAGAATTTTGAATTGTGGCAACGCCAATTGTTGGCAAATCTGCCTTCACGCTTTGTTTAGCTTTTTTCATTTTCACCAAAACTGCATCTTTTTTGTAATCAACTTTAAGATTGGCGCATCTTTTTAACATTTCGTCCGTGCCTTCCAAAGCTTCAACCGCAATGATTTGCTTTTGCGCAATTACCAAAGATTGACCAACGTCAAAAGCAGAAAAACTTTTAATTGCCTTCACGCCCAGCGCAATGTCTTCAAGGTTTTCTTTGCTTGGTTGTTTTTTAGTTAATGTTGATTTTGTTGAAATTACGCAATCGAGCAATTCGTCAATTCTTAGAAATTTTAAACCCTGTTTTTCAAGAAATTTAATTACCGTTCTAAGCACCGCATCGTCGCCCAAAATTTTATTGGCAAGAATTTTAGCGAGCAAAATTGCTCCCGTTTTGTCAACTTTAAGAGAAGCAAAATTTGGCTTGGTAACACCACCAATAAAAACTAAATTCTGAATTTTTTTGTCGCGTAGAATTTTCAAAAATTTTTCAACTTCTCCGTAGCCAATTTTTGTTGGGTTAAAGCTAGAATAGTCAATTTCGTAACCTTCGCCTTCAAGCAAAAAAACAATGAATTCGCGCCCTTTTTTTTGGCAATCTTTTATTAAAATTTGTGGCAAATTTCCGCGTCCGGCAAAAATCGCAATTGGCTCTAAATTATCCCGCATGGTTTAAACTCGCGCCTCCATCAATGAATAAAATTTGCCCAGTCACAAAATTATTTGTTAGCAAAAACTCAACTGTTTGAATAATATTTTCGGTTTCACCTCTTCTTTGCAGAGGAATTTTTTTAAAAAAAATTCGTAAATTAGAATTATCAATAGGATCTGAAACAATTCCGGGAGCAATGCCGTTAACTCTGATTTGCGGAGCTAATTCTAGCGACAACATTTTGGTAAATTCTGCCAAGGTTTTTTTGCTAAAAAGGTAAAAAAAATAATTAGTATCAAAACGCGCTATATTTTTGTCGATCAGATTAATAATTTGCGCATTTTTAATGTTTTTTTCTAAAACATTTTTGGCAAATTCTTTGCTTAAAATCAGCGGCGAAATCAAATGTGTATTAAGGTTGTTGACCATCTCTGAGTCTGACGCGGTGAGAAATTTTGATTCATTAAAAATTGAAGCATTATTTACCAACAAATTGCAGTGCGGAAATTTTGTTAATACTTCTTTTGCTAATTTTTTGGTTTGATTTAGATCGAACAAATCGCCAAAAAAAATCTCACATTTTACTTGATAATTTTTGCGAATTTTTTTCGCCAAACTTTCTGCCTCTTTGACTGAGTTTTTGTAGTGAATTGCAATATCGTAACCATTTTTAGCCAAGTTTAAAGCAATTTCGCGCCCTACTCTTTTTGCTCCGCCAGTAATTAATGCCGCGCCAATTTTGTTAATTTTGCTGCTCATTTTCTTTGCTTCTGTGTTCAAGAATTTTTTGATGAAGCGCGCGTAAAACCTCTTCAGTTCCTTCAGTCGTAGCAGCAGAAATTGCAGAAACTTGCGGCTTGGCAACGCCTTGTTTTTTTAGAAAAGTTTTTAATTTAGTGATTTTTTTCTTAATGTCGGCCGCATCTAAAAGGTCAATTTTGTTAAGCGCGACAACTTCTGGTTTTTCTAAAAGCTCTGGAGAATAACCAGCAAGCTCTTCTCGAATCACACGATAATTTTCAACAACATCTTCCGCTGAAGCGTCAATTAAATGTAAAAGCACGCCACAACGTTCAATGTGCTTTAAGAAACGATCACCAAGTCCACGACCTTCTGACGCACCAGCAATTAAACCCGGAATATCCGCCAAAACAAATTCGTGACCGTCAACGTAAACCACGCCAAGTTGTGGCTTTAAAGTGGTGAAAGGATAGTCAGCAATTTTTGGTTTTGCTCTAGTTGTTGCCGCTAAAAATGTTGATTTTCCTGCATTTGGCATACCAAGCAAACCAGCATCCGACAGCAATTTTAACTTTAGAATTACCCAAATTTTTTCACCTTCTTCACCTTTTTGAGCAAAAGTTGGAGCACGATTTGTTGAACTTTTAAAATTAGCATTTCCAAGACCACCACGACCACCTTTAGCAACGGCAACTCTTTCACCATCAGTCATTAAATCGAATAGCATTTCGCCAGTTTCTTCAGAAAAAACCTGCGTTCCAACTGGAACTTGCAAAACTAAATCTTCACCCGAAAGACCATTCTTATTGGCTCCTTTTCCGCCAATGCCGCTTTTTGCAATGAAGCTTTGTCTGAAACGAAAATCGATTAAAGTGTTTAGATCTTTCACGCATTCAAGAATAATGCTGCCGCCTCTTCCGCCGTCGCCGCCATCTGGCCCGCCGCGTGGAATAAATTTTTCACGACGAAAACTTGAAGCTCCATTTCCACCATTTCCCGCTGTTAAATAAACCCGCGCTTCATCAATAAATTGCATTAGTTACTCGCTAAAATAAGTTTTTCTTCTTCAATTATTTTTCCACCAGCCTCTTTAACCAAGAGCAAAAATGGTTTTGTTAATTCACAATTTTTGCTATTCATTAGCACCATTTCTAAACGAGCAGAAGCTAAATAAGCCAGTTCCAAAGTTTTACAGCCGTAGGAACGAATTGAAAATTTTTTATCAGACATTTTCTCTAACACCATCTTTTGATCATCACTTGCCACTAATGCAACTTCACTTCCTAATCTTTTTGAAACACGAATTCTACGGCTACTCATAAAAGCACCAAAACCTTTTTCACAATAATAAATTTCGCCACCAAAAATTTTACTAATAGCAACCGAAATTGACTCTCTTTTTCCAGTTGCAACATCAAAATGCTCAAGAGCAACAGCGATTGTAAAATCAGGGTTTGAGCGGGCAAAATTGTCAAAACCATCGATTGGAAAAATCACAAAAGAATATTCGGCATTTTTATCTTTGATGAGTTTTTGACCATCCGAAAAAACCAAATTATAATCAGGGCGAAATTTAAGAAGATCATCCGCCAAAACTTGTTTAACTCGAGCATAACAAGCATTAGCATATTTATTTGCCGAAGCAGGATTTGATTGCAAATGTTCTAACTCGTTAAAGTCGCGCGACATATGAGAAGCAGCTTTTTCAATGGCTTTAATGATAACATTTAAATTTGCACTATATCGCATTAGTATTTTCTGATTTGAAAGTTGAGATTAAGTTCAGGAGTTTGTGCCAACATTCTGACTGGCTTGGTTGAGAATTCCAGCTTATTTTCTTTTAGGTCAGTAATTTTTACCAAACTATGAAAATGAAAATCTTGGTCATTTCGCTCTTTAAAATCAGAGCGATAATGAGCACCTCGACTTTCACGACGATTTAAAGCCGAAAAATTTGCTGCCAAAGAATTTAGCAAAAGACTTTTTAATTCAAAATAAGCAATCAACTCTTCATTCCAGATCAAACTTTTGTTGGTGATTTTATAATTTTGAAAAATTGACAAAAGCTCTTTTATTTTTTTTAAACCATTTTGAAGAAGATTTTCATCTCGAAATACACCAAGGTTTTTTTCGTTATTTTCTTGAAGCTCGTATTTAATTTTCGACAAAGAAAATTGGTTTTTCTGACTAGCAAAAATATTTGCTAAATTTTCAATTTTTTGATCCGCAATTTTTTCAGCAAAATTATTTTGTTTTTCAAAATTTCTTTGTGCTGCTTTTTCTCCAGCAATTTTTCCAAAAACAATTAGATCAAGAAGAGAATTGCAACCCAAACGATTAGCACCATGAACTGAAACACAAGCTGCTTCACCAATAGCCATTAATCCTTTTACTTCATGTTCATTATTCATCACAAAGCAATCAAGGTTAGTAGGAATTCCACCCATTGAATAATGAGCGGAAGGAGCTACAGGAATTAGATCTTTTTTTACATCAATACGTAAGAAATTTTTTACCAATTCTACAACACCCGGAAGTTTATTTTTTAGAACTTCTTCACTGATATGTCGCAAATCAAGATGCAAAAAGTTTTTGTCTTTTCCAATTCCACGACCTTGATTTATTTCTGTTGCCATTGCTTGAGAGATAACATCACGAGATGCCAATTCCATCATTTTTGGAGCGTAGTTTTTCATAAAACGCTCGCCTGTAGAATTTAGTAAATAACCACCTTCTCCTCTTGCAGCTTCAGTAATTAAAAAACCACAACCATAAATTCCCGTTGGATGAAACTGTACAAATTCCATATCTTGCAAACACAAACCCGCCTCAAAAACAAGAGCAGAACCATCGCCACTACAAATTAGCGATGAAGTTGTGTTGCGATAAATTTGGCTGTAACCGCCAGTTGCCAAAATTAAATTTTTACTTTCAAAAATTGATAATTCCCCTGCGTTAAGATCAATTGCTAAACAACCGTGACATTCATTTTTTGATGGCATCAAAAGATCACTAACAAAAAATTCTGAGAAAAATTTTACACCTTTTTTTAAAGCTTGCTCATAAAGAGTGTGTAAAATTGTGTGACCAGTTTTATCTTTTGAATAGCAAGCACGGTAAGCTAAATCACCCTGTCCAAAATTATTAGTTTGCGCGCCATAAGCTCGTTGTGAAATTTTTCCATCTTGATTTCGAGAAAAAACCACACCTGCATGCTCAAGGTTTAAAATTGCAGATTCTGCTTCTTTACACAATAGTTCAACGGCATCAGCATCAGCTAAATAATCACCACCTTTTAGAGTATCGTAAGCATGCCATTTCCAATTATCTTCTTTTACATTTCCAAGAGCAGCATTTATTCCACCTTTTGCTGCAACTGTATGGCTATTTGTTGGCACAACTTTGCTAATTATCGCAACGCTTTTTACGCCAGAGTTAACGGCAGAAATAGCCGCCATCAATCCAGCACCACCTGAACCGATTATTACAACATCAAATTGGTTTTTCGAAATTTTAAAATTCACTTCAAAAGACAAAATTAAGAATTAAAAATTTGCAACAATGCCGCAATTTATTCATTAGCAAATATTTAGAGTTACCTTGATAAAAATTATTTTCTGCGCTTTAGATGAAGCCCCAAATCTTGGAAAATTTCTGACAAATCTAACTTATGAGATGCAATTATTATCTCGAGATTTTGAAATTATCGCCTGCTTAGATGGTAGTAAAGATGAATCTTTTTCGCTAGTTACAAATTTTACAAAATTTCATCCTATAAAAATTTTGCCACTTCAAAACCAAAGAGGTTTAGGAGCAGCTTTTAAAAGACTTTTTTTAGAAGTAATTAAAGATTCTAAAGATGATGATCTGGTTATTTCTCTTGATGCTGACAATACTCACGATCCAGTTCAAATTTCTCAAATGCTTGAACATTTCAAACAAAATAATCTCGATTTGTTAATAGCTTCAAGATTCTGCAAAAATAGCACTGTAAAAAAATTTCCGCTAAGAAGAAGATTTATCAGCAAAAGCACTTCACATTTACTACAACAAATTTTTTCTACCAAAAAAATTTCGGGCGAAAATTTACAAGATTTTACAAGCGGATACAGAATTTATAAAGCGCAAAAATTAAAAGAATTATTCGCGTTACAAAAAGATAACTTCATTCAAGAAACTGAGTTTACCTATACTTGCGAACTTTTAATTAAGTTGGCAAAAATTAATTGTCGCATTGATGAGATTCCTATTATTTATAATTACGGAGTAAAACTAGGCAAAAGCAAACTTCGTATTACTAGAAATTTTTATCGCCTAATTATTTTACTAAAAAATCTTAACAAAAGATAAAATCTTGCCAAAATATTTTTTGTGAACTAAATCGCCTGACCTAAATCAAAAATCCTAAACTATTATTTTCCTAAACATGATTCAAAAAAGAAGAGTTGTCGTTACCGGCATTGGTGCTGTTACGCCCCTATCATCAAATGCAGAAAGCACTTGGAAGAAAATTATTAACTCAGAATCAGGAATTGGTAATATCAGCCTTTTTGATACAACTGATTGCCCGTGCAAAATTGCTGGCGAAGTTAAATATGCCAAAGAAGGAGATACAAATCCTGATCTTTTTTACTTCGACAAATTTGTTGATCCAAAAGAACAAAGAAAAATGGATCGTTTTATTCACTTTGCTGTTGCTGCTGCAGATCAAGCAATTGCTGATTCTGGCTGGAAAGCTGAAACTGAAGAACAAAAATATCGCACAGGAATTATGATGGGTTCTGGTATTGGTGGTCTTCCTGCAATTGAAAAAACCACAATTGGCGTTAGAGAAAAAGGAGTTAAAAAAATTACTCCATTCTTTATTCCTTCAAGTTTGATCAATCTTGCTTCTGGTCAAGTTTCAATCAGACATGGATTCATGGGTCCAAACCACGCAGTTGTTACGGCTTGTGCTTCAGGCTCTCACGCTATTGGTGATTCTGCTCGTATGATTGAATATGGTGATGTTGATGTTATGATTGCTGGAGGTGCTGAATCAGCAATTTGTGAAGTTGGCGTTGGCGGTTTTGCTGCCCTTCGCGCACTTTCAACTGCTTTTAACGATAATCCAACTGCTGGTTCAAGACCTTGGGATAAAGATCGCGACGGTTTTGTTATGGGAGAAGGTGCTGGTGTTGTTGTTTTAGAAGAATATGAACATGCTAAAAAACGTGGTGCAAAAATTTATGCAGAAGTTGTGGGTTACGGAATGTCTGGAGATGCTTATCACATAACAGCTCCTGAAAGCACTGGACGTGGATCAACCTATGCAATGAAATTAGCTTTGAAACATGCTGGCTTAAACCCTGATTCAATTGATTATATTAATGCTCATGGAACTTCAACTCCTTTGGGAGATGAAATTGAAGTAAATGCCATCAAAAAAGTGTTTGGAGATCACGCTTATAAACTTTCTATGTCTTCAACAAAATCAGCAACTGGTCACCTTCTTGGTGCTGCTGGTGCGATTGAAGCAATTTTTTCAATTCTAGCAATTCGCGATAATGTTGCTCCACCAACATTAAATTTGGAAAATCCGTCCGAAGGTTGCGACATTGATCTAGTTGCCAAAACAGCAAAACAAAGAAAAATTGATACCATCATGTCAAATTCATTTGGATTTGGCGGAACTAATGCCTGCTTAGTTTTAAAACGAATCTAAATGAAAAAACGCCTTTTTGCAATTTGCGCCAGTTTTTCTGTTGTAGTATTTTGCTACTTGTTTTTGCTACTTAGCATAATCATGTATTTCAATGCTCCAAATAGTTATCACAGTCAAGATAAACGCTTTATTATTGAAAGCGGTATGACTCTTCGTCAAGTGGTTGAAAAACTACATAGCGAAAAAATAGTTAAAAACCCAACTGCCTTTTTATATATCTCACAACTTATAAAAGGCATCGACCCAAAAGTACGTTATGGAGAATATTTTTTCGAAAAAAACACCTCTTACTATAAAATTCTGCACAAACTAACCAAAGGTAACATATTCTTTAGAAAGCTTACTATCGCAGAAGGTCTCTCTAGTGATAGTGCTTTAAAAACAATAGATGTTGCAAACGGTTTAATAGGTCAAACTCCTGAAAAAATTAAAGAAGGAACTATTCTACCAGAAACCTATTTTTACTCTTACAATGACACCAAAGCTGGCATTGTTAAACGTATGCAAGATTCCATGCAAAAAACCGTTGATGAACTTTGGGAAAAGCGCGATATGACAATTCCTGTAAAAACAAAAGAACAAGCAATTATTCTTGCCTCAATCGTTGAAAAAGAAACTGGCCTTTCAGAAGAAAGACCAAAAGTCGCTTCTGTTTTTGTTAATCGCCTGCGCAAAGGAATGAAGTTACAATCAGATCCAACAATTATTTATTCTTTTACCTTTGGAGATAAATCTTTGGAAAGACCAATCAGAATGAGCGACATTCAAAATAATTCTCCTTTTAATACTTATCATATTTTTGGTCTTCCTCCTGCTCCAATATGCAATCCCGGATTAGCTTCTATTAAAGCGGTGTTAAACCCTATTCAAACTGATTTGATTTATTTTGTTGCTAGCGGACGTGGAGATCATTTATTTTCCTCAACCCTACAAGAACATAATGCTAACGTTGCCAAATATCGTAGTCTTATTCAAGCAAGACAGCAAAGAGCTATAAATAGCAGTCAACTTCCTGCTGGGGAGTAAAAATCAAAATAAAATGACGAAAGTCACGCTACAACAAGAGGCTTCAAACCCAGAAAATTCCGCATGGGTTTTTGCCTCGGCCGGTTCTGGCAAAACAAAAATTTTAACTGATCGTGTTTTAAGGTTACTTCTTGAAGATGTTTCTCCAAATAAAATTCTTTGTTTAACATTTACCAAAGTTGCCGCAGCAGAAATGCAACATCGTATTAATAGCGAATTATCTGCATGGATTTTATGTGATGATCAAATATTAGAAGAAAAACTCACCAGCATGATTGGAAGAAATCCAACTCAAATTGAATTAAAAAAAGCTCGTATATTATTCGTTAAAATTCTTGATGATGAATCAAAAATCAAAGTTCAAACCATTCACTCTTTTTGTCAGAGTTTAATTAAGATTTGTCCATTTGAAGCTGGAGTTAGCCCATCTTTTGAAATCATTGAAAAAGAACGTGAAGGTTTGTTTTTACAACAAGCAAAAAAAGAATTTTTAAAAAAAGCCTTAGAAAATACTGAATTAGGAAACTTAATCAAAAAAGTTAATACACAATTAAACGAAGAAAGTTTTTCACAGTTAATCAGCAAAATGCTTGCTTTCAAAGAACAGCTTAACCTTTTAAAACAAGAATTTTTTGGAATTGAAAATTTAATTGATGAGATTTTTAAGAGCTTTTCATTGTCAAAATTTCACACAGAAGAAGAAATTTTTGCAGAGTTTTTGACCAAATTAAACCTTAAACAAAATTATGATTTGGCTTTAATTTTGGAAAAAGGCAATTCAGCAAAAAATTTTGAAACTGCTTCCAAGATTAAAATCTTTTTAAACAACCCAATTTTAAAAAACTTTGAAACCTATAAATTAGCTTTTTTGACAAAAGAAAATGAACCAAGAAAAATATATGGAGATGCTTCAAAAGAACAATCCAATATTAATTTTATGGTCTCTTGCCAAGAAATTATTTTAGATTTTTTGAACAAATTAAATTCTTTGAAAATTGCACGAAACACCACCTATTTGCTTAAGATTGTTGAAGCAATTCTAGATAACTACACCAATCTAAAAAAACAAAATTCCCTACTTGATTACAACGATTTGATTGTTGAAACCAATAAAATGCTGACAAATCCAGACTATATGGATTGGATTAAACTAAAAATGGATGGCAGTTTTGATCATATTTTAATTGATGAATCGCAAGATACCAATCACCAACAATGGAATATTATTAAAGCTTTAAGTGAAGATTTTTTTACTGGCGAAAGCTCTTCTAACAAGAAGCGTAGCATTTTTATTGTTGGAGATGAGAAGCAATCTATTTATGGTTTTCAAGGAGCTGATCCAAATATTAGTAGCGACATTTTTGGTTTTTTTAAAAACCGCCTTGGCGACAATTTAAAGAAAATTGAACTAAATAATTCTTTTCGTTCTGCCAAAAAAATATTACAAGCCGTTGACGAGGTTTTTGCACTTAAAGAAAGAAGTTTTGCAATTAGCAAAATTGCAACTTCTGTAAATCACCAAGCAATTAGAGATATTGTTGGAAAAGTAGAAATTTGGCCACAAATCCAAAAAGCAAAAACCACAAAAAATGAAAAATCCTATGAATGGCAAATTGATTTTGAGCAAGAAAAACCAGCAACTGAAGCAGAAATTTTATCTGAAATAATTGCCAAAAAAATAAAATTTCGCGTTGAAAATAAAAACGCCAATTATGGTGATTTTATGATTTTGCTACGCACCAGAACTAACGGTTTTGATGAAGCTTTAGTAAAATTTTTTCATCAATATAAAATTCCTTTTACTTCAGTCAGCAACGTTAAATTTAGCGATAGTTTATCAGTTCAAGATTTACTCAGTGCTGCAAAATTTGTAACTTTACCCCAAGATGATTTAAACTTAGCGTGCCTTTTAAAATCTCCGATATTTGAGATTTTAGAAGATGATTTATTAGAAATTTGTTTAAAGAAAAACCAAGATCAATCTTCTATTTACAAAGCTTTGGATAATTTTCCTAAATTTTTAGAAGTTAAAAATAATTTGGATGATTTAATCGCAAAATCAAAAACTCTTAACTGCTTTGAGTTTTTTTATGATCTAATAAATAAACAAAACTGTCAGACAAAATTCATTGCCGAATTTGGTTTGGAAGGTCTGAACATAATTGAGAATTTCTTATTAAGCGTTAACGATTTTTCTAAGAATTTTTCTTCGCATTTACAAATATTTTTAGATTTTGTTGAGAAGATTAATCCAAGCATTTCTTTGTCTTCTGAAGTTAAAAATAACGTCAGAATTAGCACAATTCACTCAGCAAAAGGCTTACAAGCACCTATTGTTATAGTTCCTGATTGCGCATATAATTTAAATCAATTGCCTAGTTTTAAGGAGGAAATCCTATGGACAGAAATAGGAAAAAATAAACTTCCTATTTGGTGCCAAAGAAAAAGTGAAGAAAACGACATCATAAAAAATCAACGCCAAATTAAATCAAAAGAAGCAGAAGACGAATATTTAAGGCTTCTTTATGTTGCCATGACAAGAGCTGAAAACGAACTTTATATTGGTGGATTTGGCTCTTCTAAAGATCCAAAATCTTGGTATGAAATTATTAAAAACTCAGTTTCATGTGCTGAATTTGTGAGCGAAGAAGAGTTTTTAAAACCAATTATTTTACCAAAATCAAACTCTTTAGCAAAAGAAGTTACAAACTATCAAATACTCAAAACAAACTTAGCAAAACCAGAAAAAAACCATGATCAAACAATTTTTCAAACTGATAAATCGCAAATTAAAGGTCGCCTAATTCATAAAATTTTAGAGATTTTTGGCAGAAATTTTAATGAAGAAAAAACTTGGTTAATTCAAGTTGCAGAAAAAATTATAGAAAAAGAAAGCTTTCTTGATTTATCAGAAAAGAAAAAAATTTATAATGAAATTTCACAATTTTTAGCATCAAAAGAATTTGAAAAAATCTTTAGCGGCAAAGTGAATTGTGAGTTAGAAATTTCAGGAGAAATTAATGGCAAAAAAACTTCTGGAAGAATTGATCTGTTAGTTGAGAGAGGAAACGAGATTTTAATTATTGATTACAAATCAGACGAAATTTTACCAAACAAGATTCCACAAAACTACGTTGAGCAATTAAATAATTACCAAAATTTAGTTAGAGATATTTACCCAAATCACAAAATTATGACGGGAATTTTTTGGACTAAATTTTTGCAACTAGAAATGCTGCAACTGCAAAATTAGTTAAAGCTACGCAGAAATTTTGCATCACTTGCGCTTGAAGAAGCTGCTAGCAAAATTTATTGCGTCCTCAAACTTCTAAATGCAGCATTTCTTCAAAAGTTGGACGACGGCGGATCACACTAAATTTATTACCATCAACCAAAACTTCAGGGATCATTGGGCGGCAATTATACTCGTTTGACATTGATGAGCCATAAGCTCCAGCCGAGCAAAGAACAATTAAATCTTCAGATTTTGGGTTAACCAATTCGCGAGCTTGCGCTAAAATATCAGTGCTTTCACACACTGGACCAGCTAGATCAAACGTAGCTTTTGCACCAGATTTTTGAATAACTGGTAAAATTTCGTGATAAGAACCGTAAAGCCCCGGACGCATTAAATCGTTCATTGCCGCATCAATTATCACAAAATTTTTTGAATCAGTTTCTTTTTTAAACAAAACTTTTGTTACTAAAACACCAGCATTTCCAACCATTGCTCTTCCTGGTGCGATTGTTACAGATACATCAAGACCATCAATTGTTTTGGCAATTAATTTTGCGTAATCGTTAAGTAGCAAAGTATTTTCGTTTTTATATAAAATTCCAATTCCGCCACCAAAATCTAAAGACGAAATTTTATGACCATTTTTGCGCAAAGTTAAACAAAGATCACGCAACTTCTCAAATGCTAACTTAAAAGGTTCAATAGTTGTAATTTGCGAACCGATATGCATTGCAATACCATGAATCTCTAGGTTTGGAAGCCTTGAAACTTGAGAATAAATTTCTTCAGCTTTTTCTATATCAACTCCAAATTTATCACCTTTTCGACCGGTGGAAATTTTATCGTGAGTTTTAGCGTCAACATTAGGATTTACGCGCAGAGAAAATTTGGCTTTTTTACCTAATTTTCCTGCCACTTCATTGAGTAAAAATATCTCAGGAATTGACTCAACTGAAAATTCTTTAACGCCGTTTTTTAAAGCAAATTCCATTTCTTCGCGAGTTTTTCCAACTCCAGCAAAGACAATTTTTTTTGGATCAATTTTTGCTTTTACAGCTCGAAAAATTTCGCCAGCCGAAACTGCGTCAATTCCAGCTCCAAGTTCGCTCAGAATTTTCACCAAATGAATATTGAAATTGGCTTTAATTGCGTAGCAAATTTTGTAATCAGAAATTTTTACTTCTCTAAAAGCGTCCGCAAAACCGTTAAAATTTTCAATTAATGATTTGCGCGAATAGCAATAAAATGGCGTTCCCACTTCTTTGGCGATTTGCGAAATTGCAATATCTTCCACGAAAAGTTCTTCGCAATTTTTTTGATTTTTGTAAGAAAGATATTTCATTTTTTTATTAAATTACTTGTTTATGGAGCATAAGGATAGCTAAAAATAACAACTCCTGGATCTCCATTTTGTCCTAAGCATGTACCGCCACCAGATTTATTACCATTACCTCCGCGACCTCCTCTTCCTTTTACGGCCGCTGCAGGACCCTGACAATTAAGATTACGATCCCCACCAGTAGCACCAGCACCATAACTTGTTGCAGTTCCTGTAATATTATTTGATTGAACAACTCCGCCGCCACTTCCTCCATGAACCGACGTGCCACTACCACCACTGGTGCCACTACCCATAACCCCCGCTCCTCCTGATCCTCCTGTACTGCCACCAGCACCACCGCCGCCGCCTGCATTTCCACCAGCTTCACCAGCTCCACCTGAGGCATTTCCCCCGTTTGCACCTTTTGCTGCAGTAATGTTTACCGCAGAACCATTTAACGTTCCAGATATATTGCTTTCTAAACCAGTTCCAACATTAACGCTAACTGAGTCAGCAGCTTTTAATGATGTACTTGCAACATAAATAAATTGACCGCTACCACCACCGCCTCCGCCATGTTGAGTTGTTCCTAAGGTGTAACCATTGCCTCCATTTCCCCCTGCGCCAATCATTAAATAAGACATTGCATTTGTAGTTGGTCCAGAAGAACAACTAAAAGTTCCACTAGATGTAAATGTGTGGACAACTTTTCCTCCAACACAATCTGGCAAAGTTCCAACTGTACAACTCTTTGTTCCCCCTGTGCAAATTAAGTAAGGAGAAACGCACTGGCTTGAATTTATATTTGCCGCTCCAGACGATGTGCAAGTATAAGTAGGAGAGCCAGTATATCCTGAAGCACATGCAGTTGTTGGAGCGTTAGGAATTGCTGTTGCCGTAGCTGCATAAGGAAGATTGGTTTTATCATTAAATCCCGTAACGCCAGTAATTGAGCAAGTAATTGCCGCGCAATTATCCACAATTGTTGCAGCTCCTGTTGAGGTACAAGTATAGGTAGGAGATCCTAAATAGCCCGATGCACATGCAGAGGTTGGAGTATTAGGAATTGCTGTTGCCGTAGCTGAATAAGGAAGATTGGTTTTATCATTAAGACCACTAACTCCAGTAATTGAACAGCTAGCCAGAACGCAGGCATCACCACTTGCAACATATCCATTTGCAGTATCGCAAGGACAGTTTCCAGATTTTGTAATGACTCCCGTTCCAGCAAGACAACTTACCGTGATATTTCCAGAATAGCCTGTAGCTCCACATGTTGCATTCACATTTGTTTGTCCATCAGCAACAGTTGTTGGAGACGTAACACCATTAATCGATGAAACAGAACAATCCATTGAACAACCAGAATCAGTAACAATGCCAGATGTGCATGAAGAATTACTAACAACATCTCGAAGATTCTTCCTGCTCCATTTTTTTGCCAAATAATCCTCAACACTAACTCTATCAGCCTTTGTTAAAGCCTTGGTAAAAATAGCAATCTCTCCAATTTCTCCAGCGTAGCCTTTGCCTATCGCTAACCTTTCAATATTGCTCAAATGATCCGTCTTAGTTGCATCCTCTCCAGCTAAAATACCATTTATGTAAGTTTTATTACCACCAGTTCCACTATGAACAAAAACAAAAAGTCTTGGCTTATCAACCGAATCTGAATAGGCACTAACCGTTGAATCATAAAGATTTGTATCGCCTTGAGAATGAATAACAGTAGAATCACCACCATAACCCAAAGCCAATGTTTGATTCAATGAACCCGCCTTATCTCCAATAAAATAATTATCGGCCAAAGAAGATTGCCTCTTCTCTAAAACAAAAATTGTGTAATCAGTTCCGTTTAAAAAACTCGCATTCTCAATCTCAAGATGATTAGTCGCACTCGGATTAGTTAAACTTGCTACATCAAACTTCACCGCGTGAAGTCTATTAATTGTGTTTGAATAAATCGGCCCCAATCCAACCTTCACTACCGAAGCCTTTACCTCACCCGACTTACTTTGATCTTTCCATGCACTAATCGTTTTATTGTCATCAGCCTCAGACTCATTAAAACTATCTCTCAAAGTAGTCTCCAACCACAAAGCATTCTGAGTTATTCCAACTATAGGAGAAGATTGAGTCAAACTCTCAGCAGTCTTCAAACGAAACTTAGAAATCATCTTGTCAGCAACAAATACACCAGCAGCAAAAATTCCAACAATTATTATAATAACCGAAAGCTCAATTAACGAAAAAGCGCGAATCCTATTTTTTCTTTTTTGGTTTTTCATTAAATCTGGTTTTTATTACTCTTCGTAGCTTGAATACATGTAAGAAGTCACTGAATCAAATTCAGCCGCGCAAGAATCAACGCGTTTGTAAGATGGATTAATTTTTAAATCACAACGTTTTTCTCTTACTTCTTTTTCTGTTAATCCAGTTAATTTTGCCAAACGCTTATCCGAAAAACCCATTCGTTTTAAATTAAAAAAATCTTCACGATTTTCTGGCAAACCATTTCTTTTAATTTGTTCTTCTATTTTAATTACTGCAAAAATTTGCTCTAAAAACCACGGATCATATTTCGTGATTTGATTAATTTCTTCACAAGAAATTCCTTCACGCATTGCTTGCGCAATTAGTAATATTCTGTTTGGAACTGCTAGTTTTAATTTTTCTTTAATAATGTTAACGCGATCTTTTGGATTTTCTGCGGCAATAAAAACATCGTCAATTCCACTCAAATTTCCTTCTAGCGAACGCAGAGCTTTTTGAAAACTCTCAATAAATGAGCGACCAATTCCCATTACTTCTCCAACCGATTTCATTGAACTAGAAAGCAAATTGTCGCTACCTTTAAATTTCTCAAAAGTGAATTTTGGAATTTTAGTGATAACATAATCAATGGTAGGTTCAAATGAGGCTGGAGTTGCACCACCTGTAATGTCATTTTTAATTTCATCGAGAGTGTAGCCAACTGCTAATTTTGCAGCAACTTTAGCAATTGGAAAACCAGTTGCTTTTGAAGCAAGAGCCGAAGAACGAGACACGCGCGGGTTCATTTCAATAACTGTCATACGTCCATCAGCAGGATTTACTGAAAACTGAACGTTAGACCCGCCAGTTTCAACACCAATTTCACGAAGAACTGCAATTGAAGCATTACGCATGCGTTGATATTCTTTATCTGTCAAAGTCAAAGCTGGTGCAACTGTGATTGAATCGCCAGTATGTACACCCATTGGATCAAGATTTTCAATTGAACAAACGATAATTGCGTTGTCGTTTTTGTCGCGAACAACTTCCATCTCATATTCCTTCCAACCAATGATTGATTCATCAACCAAAACTTCATTTGTTGGCGAGATTGTTAAGCCATATTCAATAATTTGGTAATATTCATTTTCTGTATATGCAACACCACCACCTGCTCCACCCATTGTAAATGAAGGACGGATAATTGCTGGCAAACCAACTTTTTTTAGTGCTTCTTTTGCTTCTTCTAAATTATGAACAATAGCATTTTTTGGAGTTTCAAGACCAATTTTATCCATTGCCTTTTGAAACAACATGCGGTCTTCAGCTTTTTTAATTGCCTCAACTGAAGCTCCGATTAGTTCAACATTATATTTTTTTAAAATTCCCTTCTTTTCTAAATCAAGCGCGCAATTCAAAGCAGTTTGTCCACCAACAGTTGGTAAAATTGCATCTGGCTTTTCTTTTTTAATTATCTCTTCAACTATTTCGGCGTTGATTGGCTCGATATATGTTCTGTCAGCAACATTTGGATCTGTCATAATCGTTGCTGGATTTGAATTGATTAAAACCACTCGATATCCTTCTTCTCTAAGTGCTTTGCAAGCTTGAGTTCCTGAATAATCAAATTCGCAGGCTTGTCCAATAACAATTGGTCCGGCTCCAATAATTAAGACGGATTTAATATCTGTTCTTTTTGGCATGATTTTTTAGAGAAAAAAGATGTGAAATTTTAGATGTAAATTTGTGTGAGAGCATTTAAAAATTACCACTATCAAAAGTCAATCAATCGAGTTGCTCAAATTAATGAAACAAAAATCAGCCCCAAATCATAAGAAAACTAATCATAAAAAAATTCTATCACGCCTTATGGCTGTTCAGATTCTTTATCAATTTTATTTTTTTAAAGAAGAAAAAAGCCTAGAAGAAATTAAAGGCGATTTAGTTGAAAATTATTTATTAGATCCTGAGCGCGAGATAAAATCTTATCGTGATGAAATTGATGAAAACTTTTTAAATCTTTTGCTTTTAGGTTTTAAAACTGAAGGAGAAAAAATTGATTTAGAAATATCAAAATTTTTAAAAGGTGATTGGAAATTAGATAATTTAGAATCTATCTCTTCGCAAATTCTGCGCTTAGCAACATTTGAGCTAAAATATATGATCGATGTTCCAGCCAAAGTTGCCATTAAAGAATATGTTGATATTGCAGCCAGCTTTTTTAGCGATAAACATCTTAGCTTTATTAATGCCACAATTGATGCAATAGCTAAAAATCTACGCCAATCTGAATTTTCTTAAAAAATTATGACCAAAAAAATTACCATTGCCAAAGTAAATTCTGTTTTTGGAATTAAAGGCGAAATCAAGCTAGTGGTTTATTCTGACAATCCTCAAAAAATTGAAGATTACTCTCTTTTTAACTCTAAAGACGAACCAATAAAAATTAGCATTACTAATAAAAATAAAACCGTAATTGGCTCTGCTTCTGGAAATCCAATTGTAATTGCAAAAATCGATGGGGTTAATGATCGCAATGCCGCAGAGCTTTTGCGAGGACAAGAATTTTTTGTTTTACGCTCAGAACTAGAAGAACTTGATGAAAATGAATTTTATTATTCCGACCTAATTGGAATGGATGTTATTGACGCAAATTCCACAAAAATTGGCAAAATCACAAACGTGATGGATTTAGGAGCTGGAGGAATAATTGAAATTGAGTTTCTTAGTGAAAAAATAAAAACCCAATTCAATAAAATTGATAATTTTCCTTTCAAAAATGAGTTCTTTCCAGAAGTAAATTTAAAAGAAAATTTTGTTCGTTTTAGCGCGCCAGAGATTTTGGAGATCAAGGAAGTGGAATAAGGAATTATTCAAAAATCTTAAAAAAACCCTCATCAAATAACTAAAAATAATAAGCCACACCAAACCTTAAACTAGTAAAAGAAATTATTTCTTTTGATCTTTTTTATTGAACTCCTTTGCGTTGTTTTGTTTCGTTAACAGCAACTTTATCAGCACTAATCTCAAAATCATTTCCTCTATGTGCAAGGAAAGAAAATATTGGAAATCTGGGGAACAGTTTACTAATTAATTTCTCAGATAATTGAGAGCATGATTTAATTAGTAAACTGTCCCCAAATTAACTCATTGCTGATTAATTTTGTAACCAATTTTGAAAGAATTTATTACCTCTTTGCTAACTTCATTCACCTTCATTGAAACCGAAAAATCCTCTCCACCACAAGAACCAAAACTATTTTTACATTTTGCTGAAATTATAATATCTGGAATTCTAACTTCTTTACCTTTTTCAACCACAAAACTAAACCATAATGGCTCACCCCTAACCTCATCCCAACCTTTTTGTTTCATTGACAAAATATTTAAAAATGCTCCCTCTCTAACAAAGCCTTTTCCGCCTAGAGAAAATGAAAATCCATCAAGAAAATATGTTCCCGGCTCAAACATATATTCAACTCTTCCTGCTTTAAAAATATTTGCATAAAAAGAAATTCGTTCTGAAAAAGTTCCATCACTATTGGTTTTGCGCCATATAGTGTTAACTCCAGCATGAGCAGAGCTTGGATGGCCAGTTGTTATATTTAAACTCACTAAACCAGTTCCGTTATCTGGAAAAGAATTTTCTCCACTCCGCTTTACCTTATATTTGTTTGGAGTTAGTCCAGATTTAACCATATGCAATAAACTAGCTTGCTGGTTAAGAATGCTACAGCCACTAAGAAAAATAATAGCTATAATTAAACAAAATTTCTGAGTTAGGTTTTTCATATTTACTTATTGGTTTAGTTAAAAAATAAACTGTCTTCACAAAGGCAGAGTTTGGTTATTTGTTACGATCTTACTTAAATCAACAGATTATGATTATCACTACTTTGATGACTAAAGTTGATGTTTTTATTATTGAGCATTTTTCTATTTCTTAAATAGGTAAATTGATAAAAAATGAGAGTTAGGATGATTAGGTGTAAAGCTAGGTAGCTGAAGGAGTTGCAGAGATTTTTTTGAATTTTCGCCTTAAGGAGAAAATCTTTAAAAAATGAGTTAGAAAAAGGATTAAAACTTGATAAGTTTTGGTTATTAAAAAGTTGGGTTTGATAAGCTTGGCTTAAAATCACTGCTATTTAAACAAATCAGAATGAGTCCCTGTTCTGTAAAGAATAACTAGCTCAGGGGTAACTTCATAAATCAAAAGCCAATCTGGCTCAATGTGACATTCCATCTTTTCTGCATAATTTCCAATAAGCTTATGAGCCTTATGGCGAGGCGAGAGATCTAATCCTTTGACAAGCTGCTCTACAATTAAATAAAGTTTCTCAAGATTTTTTGAACGCTTTGTAATTTTTTTTAAATCTCGTTTAAAGCTATTTGCCTGTCTAATCGTTCTCACTTCTTTTTTACCTTTAGAGATTTTTTAAACTCAGAAAGATTTAAATCTGTAAATTTACCATCTTTAACTTCGTCAAAAGCTGCAGCAGTTAATTCGTTTGGAATCTTCATGGCACTAGGCTGAAATGGTAAAGCTTGATTGTTAACGGTTTGCTGTAAAAACATCCTAATCGCTTCCGTAGTTTTTATTCCCATGGCACAAAGCACTGCTTCAGCATGTTTTTTTAAATCAGCATCCACTCTAACTTGAATTAAAGAATCTCTCATAAATATGTTTTTGTAATATTAAAATATGTTATTTGTATTAGTTTTATCTGATTTTTTGATAAATCAAGTGTAGATTTGCACTATCATTATTTTTTAACCTATCTCTTAAAAGTTGATAGGTTTTGGTTATTATAATTTGGGATATGAAATTCTTCTGACATAATCATCTGCCAGGCCATAAATCAAAACTGAAAGTGTGTTGATAGCGGAAGGGGATTTCGAATTTTTCTCCCTCGTTTTTTTCGATGACTAGAGTGGCGGTGTCGGTGATGGATTTTGTTTGGAGTGGGAAGGTGTAGTAGCCAGTTTTAGATATTTTAGATGGTTCATAAATTTTATCGCGGTAAACAACATAAACATTTTTTGAGGAGCCAATATCCATAACCGCTTCATTGCATTCACGATTTTCCCAAAAAGGAATTATTGGAAAAATAAGTGGACCAATTAATCCATAATATCCGCAAGCTACTGTACCAAACCCAATACTGATACGATTTCCATTTTTCTTATTTACAACAGTTGTATCATGAGTGCCTTTATCATAATCAAAACTGTATTCTGGGGTTTTTTTATAATTCAAACCCTTCTCAAAAGTAACTCCTGAACACCCACTTAACCAAACAAGACTGATCAGAATTGACATTATTTTGATCATTTAGCAACTCCTATTGATTTATTATTTTTCGGATCTTCATAAATATTTCGAATACTTTTTCCAATAAGCCCATAGTAGTTAATTGGAATAGCTGGAAAAATACTTAATTGAAGTAATCCAGGCTTACCAAGAGATGTTTCTTCTGTAAATTTGTCGTGGAATACCGACATCGAATTGAAGCCTGGAATTATATTTGTTAACGACACTCCACCACTTTCATTAGCCCAGGTTAGCTTTGTTTTGTAGTAATCAGGATCGGAATTTATTGGCTGCCCAATCAAGTACAACCTATCAGCATCTTTTGGATCAATCGTATTAGCCATTCCAATCGTTAAAGCCCCATCCACAGAAGTCTCAAACTCCCTTCCCTTTTCTTTAAACCTCGCAACATCTCCTGATGCCCAACTTAACTCCCTTCCAGTGTAAGACTCTATTAAAAGACTCATTCCAATAGGATTGGCTGGGTTTGTTAAAACGTTTTTCCCCAAATCTTTTTGCTCCTTCGCCATCTGCTCCCTTCCTTTCTCGCTGAAGATTCTGTTGTCAATTG
>CAYWVI010000014.1:0-30079 GCA_964461905.1 uncultured Rhizobium sp.
TAAAAGAAAAATATGAAAATCGCATGTGGTGAAAACAAATGTGGTGAAAACAAAATGGTTTTAGTATTAGCGAAATAAGCTAATCACAAAAATAAAATCTGTATCTACGTTGTCGATAGATTTTTTAACAAATTTTAAAATTGTTGCTTAAGACTCAAATGCAGCCAAAGACTTTACAGGAAAGTGATTTCTTTCCGGCTTAATTTCAGCAACATTTTTCTTTTTACGACGACGACGTCTATCTCTTTTTACCTTACGAACCTTTGTTGAGTCAGCAAACAAACGATGTTTAATATGATTATCCAAAACCTCTTCAAATTCTGGCATATTATCTTTAAAGAAATGATCTGCGCCATTTATCATTTGATAAGAAACTTCTGCACCATCTCGAGCTGATAATTTTTCAGCTAATTTTGCAGAATCAGCTTCTTTGGTAATTTCGTCTTTACTTCCTTGAACAATCAAACCAGCAGATGTGCAAGGAACAATAAAATTAAAATCATATTTTGTTGCTGGAGGAGCAATTAAAACGTAATTTTCTAATTCTGGTCTTCTCATCACTGCTTGCAATGCAATCCATGCACCAAAAGAAAAACCAGAAATCCAATATTCGCTGGCTTCCATATTTTGATCGTGAAGCCAATTCATTGCGGCAGTTGCATCAAGCAATTCACCAGCTCCATTGTCAAACTTACCTTGAGATTTACCAACACCACGAAAATTTATGCGCAACACCGAAAAGCCATTATTAACAAATGACTTATATAAAGCGTAGGCAATTTTATTGTTCATTGTTCCACCATGCAGAGGATGAGGATGCAAAACCAAGGCAACTGGGGCTTTTGGATCTGGATTTTGATGATATCTACCTTCAATTCTACCGGCTGGACCGTGGATAATTACTTCAGGCATGTTGAAAAATTTTGTGGAAAGAAAAAACGCAGACCAAAGGAAATTGAAATCTGCGTTTAAAAATTAGTTAATTTCACTCCATTGAAGAGGCTTATTTTCAGCTCCCAACACAAGCTGTGTTGTTCCAGAATACTTAGCCGCCATATATTTACCATGACCAACATGCGCTCCAACATAATAAGCTGGCTCAACTTCTTTACCGTTATATTTCTTTTTTTCTACTGCTTTTACCCTGTTTTTCGGGTTGTTCTTAGTACCCATGTTTTTTTAAAATTTAGTTGGAAACTTTTAGGAAGGGCGTGCAAAATAAAAACTTGTATCACCAAAATCAAGTTACTTTTTTAACTCTTTTTTTAAAGAATTTTTCAAATGCCTAAATTCACTAGACTGCAAGACTGCGTTGTTACTAATAAAAATGTTATTGTACGCGTTGATATTAACGTTCCAATGTCACAAGGAAAAATTGAAGATGACACTAGAATTAAAGCTGTAATACCAACTCTTAAATATCTCGCTGAAAATAAAGCTAAAGTTATTGTAATTTCACATTTCGGACGTCCTGAAGGAAAAATTGAACCTTCAATGTCAATTAAACCTTTAGTTGCAAGAGTTCAGGAATTATTAGGTTCGATTAAAGTTGGATTTGTTGATGATTGTGTTGGCGAAAAAGTTAAATCCGCTGTTTTAGCAACTAATTACGGCGAAGTAATAATGTTAGAAAATCTACGTTTTTATAAACAAGAAACTAAAAACGATCCTGAGTTTTCTCGTGAACTAGCTAGTCTTGGAAATCTTTATGTAAACGACGCCTTTTCATGTTCACATCGTGCTCACGCTTCCATCACTGGTATTCCATCAATTTTAAAATCTGCTGCCGGATTTTTAATGGAAGCTGAGTTAGATAATTTAACTAACCATCTTGAAAATTCTAAAAAGCCAATGATGGCAGTTGTTGGTGGAGCAAAGGTTTCCACAAAACTTGATTTACTTAATTCGCTTTCCTCTAAAGCGAATACAATCGTTGTTGGCGGAGGAATGGCGAATACTTTTCTTTACGCTTTAGGAAAAAATGTTGGAAAATCACTTTGTGAAAAAGATTTAAAAGATACAGCTTTAAAAATTATTGAAACTGCTAAAGCAAATAATTGTCAGGTTTTATTACCCTTTGATGTAGTTGTTGCAAAAAAATTTGAGCAAAATGCTGAATGCAAAACTGTGTCAGTTGATGAAATTGCTGATGATGACATGATTCTTGATATTGGTGCAAAAAGCAGTGCAAAAATTTCTGAAGAATTATCCAAACACAAAACCTTAGTTTGGAATGGCCCTCTTGGAGCTTTTGAATTAAAACCATTTAATATTGGAACTGAGAATTTTGCAAAAACTGCAGTTGAGTTAACAAGATCTGGAAATTTAATTTCTGTTTCTGGTGGAGGAGATTCTGTCGCCGCATTAAATTCAATTGGTCTTGCTGAAGAATTTACTTATATTTCAACAGCTGGAGGAGCATTTTTAGAGTGGCTTGAAGGTAAAGATTTGCCCGGAGTTGCTGCTTTATCTTAAGGTAAATCTCAATATTAGAAATTATACCAAACTAAGTTCAGAAACTATCTTGAAATCTCGACAAAGGATTTTTTGCGCAGATCCATTGAATAACCTTTAGCAACCGTTTGCAATTTGTTAGAGAAAATTGCATTACGTGCAGAGTTAAGATCTTGATCATTTATATGAGTTTCAACCTTAACATCTAATAGTTTAAAGATACGATAACCATCATTTAAATTAACTGGGTTTGAATATTCTCCTTTACGCAATTTATGAATTGCTGCATAAATTTTTGGATCAATATCAGCTTGAGAAACCCATCCAATTTCTCCATTATTTTCTGCAGTTACACTTGTTGAAAATTGGCGTGCAATATTTCTAAAATCAGCTCCCCTTTTTAGTTCTTCTAACAATTTAGAAGCAAATTTCTCTGTGTTCTCAGTATTAGAAATTAAGATTTCAGCCAAAAAAAACTTCTTAATATCTGTATTAAACTTATGCTGCTCGAAAAACTCTCTCACCTCAACATCAGTAACTTTCACTCGTGAGCGCAAAATTTCAGAAATAATTTTTGACCATAAAATTTCTGACTCCATTTGTTTTAGATAATTGTCAAAAGACAGAGAATTATTATTAAAAAATAGCTTAAATTGCGTAGCATTCTTTTTTTGTTGAGCAGCAACAATATCAATTGCTTCCCTCATTTCTTCTGGAGTCACTTCAAGTTTCAAGCTAGCAGATTCTTGTCTGATTAATTCTTCATCAATCATTTTATCAAGAATTTGATTTAAGAGTAATTTTTTATCTTCTTCCGTAGCAATTTTTATTTTCGATGCAGCAATAACAAAACGATATCTATCAAGGAGTTCTGAGTTGGTAATCGCTTTATTATTGATTTTTGCAATTATGAAATTTTCTTGTGGGAATTTTTGATTTATGTCGGCGGCAAAAGATGAGAAAGAAAGAAAAAATAATAGAAGCGTAACTATTTTTTTCATTTTGAAACTACAGCTTTGTAAGCATTTATACCACGGATTAAATCAAGAGCGCGAGCTAGTTGATAGTCTTGATCATAAATTTCTAAATTAACTTCCTCTTTCTTTTCTTTTTTGGATTCTTCAACCAATTCTTGAATTTGAACTTCAATATGACCTTTCAAATCAGCTTCTGAGTTGCGATCTGATTCTTTTTCTTTTTCAATTTTAGCATTAGTTACTTCAATATCTGGAATAATACCTTGAGCTTGAATTGATTTACCACTTGGAGTATAATAAAGAGCTGTTGTTAAACGTAATGCGCCGTGATTTTTTTCTAAAGGAATAACAGTTTGTACAGAACCTTTACCAAAAGATTTTGTACCCATAATAACACCACGCTTGTGATCTTGCAAAGCACCAGAGACAATTTCGGATGCCGAAGCAGAACCTTCATTTATTAAAACTACAATTGGCAAATTAGGAACCAAAACTTCATCCGCATTATCTTTATAATGTTTTTCGTCAGTTGCTCTGCCTTTGATTGAAACAATTTCCATATCTTTATTTAAGAACAAGTCACTCACTTTTACCGCCTGATCAAGCAAACCACCGGGATTACCACGCAGATCAAGAACCAAACCTTTGAGCTTTTCTACGCCAATTTTCTTTTTAAGATTTTCTAACTCTAATGCTACGCCAGAAGCAGCTTGCTCTGAAAATGTATTAATTTTTACATAAGCAACATCTCCGAACTGTGCTGATTTTACAGCTTTTACTTTGATAATTTGACGAGTAATCAGTTTTTCAAGAGGAGCCTTTTCACCTTTTCGCAAAATTGTAACTTTAACATCTGTTTTTGGTTTGCCGCGCAGCTTTTTAACAACATCTTCTATTTTTAAACCAACAACAGTTTTACCATCAATTTTAGTGATGTAATCTCCTGACTTAATGCCAACCTTAAATGCAGGCGTATCTTCAATTGCTGAAATCACTTTTACAACCGACATTTCCATGGTAATTTCAATTCCCACTCCACCAAATTCACCTTTGGTCTGAACCTGCATTTCTTTAAGAGATTCTTCATTTAAATATGAAGAATGAGGATCAAGAGAAGTTAGGATTCCATCAGCAGCCGCTTCAGATAATTGACGATCAGTTTTTTCATCAACATAATCTTTTTTAACACGAGCAATAACTTCTTCCAAAAATGCTTTTTGATCTTCAACAGAATCAGAAGTCTCAATTTTTAGTGGCTTAATCTGAATTTGTGAAAATGAAATAGCAGAAAAAAATCCTACGAAAGTAGAGGCGATAACAATTGCAGAGATTTTTGTTTTTTTCATGAGAAAATATTAATCGGTAAAATAAATTTATTGTATTCCGTATTCTTCTTTTAAAGCATTAGTTATTTCTTCAGAAGGCTCGTCACCATAGGCTGAAAAAAGAATTTTGCCGTATTTTTCCAAGTGAATTATTTCATCATTTAAAGCTTTCAAAAAAATCTGAACTTTTAAACGATCAACTAAAACGTAGTACCAAGCATTGCGACCAGCGTCAACGCCTTTAACGAGATAAATTAGTTCTGCTTGCATTTTCTTTTGGGGGTCAATTTGTTTTAAAGGAGGTTTTGGAGTTAAATCAGAATTTGATTGAGCGGCAGGTTTGCTCTCAACTTTTTCTGAGGTAAAATTTGTTTTCTTGCTGGCATATCTCTCAGCAAAACTTTTTTGAGATTCTGACATTGAGTTTTAAGAATTTTGTTTATTTTTTCCTTGAGATTTAAGCCACCAATCATTGATGGATTTCTTTGATCCGCAAGGTCCATCTTCTGCTGAAACACAGGGACTTTTAACGTCAATAATCTTTTTTGCACAAGAGTTAGCAAGAAAAATAACTGATAAAATTAGAAGGATTTTCTTCATATTTTGATTGGTTTTTAAAAAAAGAAGTAGCTTTAAATTAAATTCGCTAAGTTAAACTTTCAAGAAACAATCCAACTCAATAATTCTTCAAAAAATTGCCAAAACTTTTCAATAAAACATTAGTAATTGGTCTAGGTCTAATTGGCGGATCATTTGCTAAAGCCATTAAAAAACATGACCTAAGCCAAGAGATTTTTGCTTTTGATTGCGATCAAGACTCAATTGATCTTGCTCTAAACGATCAAATAATTGCTGAAGGAACAACAAATATAAATCTCTTTGAACATGTTTTTGATTTTGTGGTTATTGCTTCTCCACTTTATACTTACGAAGAGATTTTTGAATCAATAACAAATGTTATTTCTCCTCAAACTATAATCATTGATCTTGGTTCTTTGAAAGGTTTTATTGATGATATTTTACCACCAAATTTATCGAAGAATTTTATTGGCTGCCATCCAATTGCTGGTTTGGAAAAAAGTGGTTTTGAAAATTCTGATACAGAATTATTTTTGGATAAAAAATTTTTAATTTGCGCAAACAATAAAACCAATTCTAAATCCTTAGAAATTGTAAAAAATGTTGCTGAAAAAATTGGCTCAAAAACAGAAATTTTAGAAGCAAAAAAACATGATGAAATTTATGCTTTGGTTTCGCATTTACCACAATTTCTATCTTTTTTAACCAGAGAATTTTCTCCAAAAGAAATTAATGACGAATTCTTTAAAACAGCTTTTCGCCTTGATAATTCAAATCCAGAAATTTGGGAAGATATTTTTGAATTAAATGATGAAAATTTAGAAAAATTCTATCTGCAGTTTTTTGAGATCTTAGAAAAAGAAATGAATAATCTTTTAAACTCAAAATTTGAAAATTCTGATTTTAAATTGGATCAAAAATCACTAGATTTTTTAGAGGAAAATTTTGCCGAAATTTTCACTCGTGCTATTTTTGTTAAAAGCTACTTAAAAATTCCACAAATCAAAACTTATCATAACTATGCCGGAAGCGGCTTTAGAGATTTTACTTCAATTGCAAAAATCTTTGAACTAAATAACCAATTCTTACTCGATTTAATTCAAAAAAATCACAAAAAAATTCTGAAAATTTTTAATTCACTTTCATGAGCCAAGAAAAATTAAACGAAATTCGTCCATATCGTGCAATTAATCGCCGCAAATCACGACAAATCTTTGTTGGTAATGTTGCAATTGGTGGAGATGCGCCAATTGCAGTTCAATCAATGACCAATACTAAAACAACCGACATTCAAGGAACTATTCGTCAAGTGAACGAATGCGTTGAAGTTGGCGCAGAATTAATGCGAATTTCAGTTCCCGATAAAGAATCATCTGATGCCTTGCGCCAAATTATTCCGCACTGCCCTGTGCCAATTATTGCTGACATTCATTTTCATTATCGTCGCGCGATTGAAGCTGCTGAAGCTGGAGCAAAATGTTTAAGAATTAATCCCGGAAATATTGGCTCTGACGAAAAAGTTCGCGAAGTAATAAAGGCTGCAAAAGATTATGGCTGTTCAATTCGTATTGGCGTAAATGCCGGATCGCTAGAACAAGATTTACTAAATAAATACAAAACTCCAACTCCAGAAGCTTTAGTTGAATCGGCTCAACGCCACATTCAAATTCTTGAACAAAATGATTTTTTTAATTTCAAAATCAGCGTTAAAGCATCTGATGTTTTTTTGGCTGTTGCTGGTTATCGTGAATTAGCAAAAGTTTGTGATTATCCTCTACATATTGGCATCACTGAAGCTGGAAGTTTAGCTGCAGGAACTGTAAAATCTTCGATTGGACTTGGAACGCTACTTTGGGAAGGAATTGGTGATACAATGCGTGTTTCACTTTCTGCAGATCCAAAAGAAGAAATTAAAGTTGCTTATCAAATTTTAAAAACTTTGGGATTGCGCCATCACGGAGTAAATTTAATTTCTTGTCCAAGTTGCGCTCGTCAAGCTTTTGATGTGATTAAAACTGTTGAAGCCGTTGAAAGACGAGTTGAACATATCAAAACTCCAATCACAGTTTCAATTTTAGGATGTGTTGTTAATGGACTTGGAGAAGCTGCACACACTCAAATTGGAATTACTGGCGGCGGTGGAGATAGACACAATGTTTACATGAATGGACAACCAAATCATAAAGCAAACAGCGAAGATTTAGTTGATCATATTGTTAAACTAATTGAGCAAGAAGCGGCAAAAAATGTTCGCTAATTTTGATAAACAACAACTAACAAAAACCTTTTCTAAGCAAGCTGATAATTATGAAAAATCAGCAACAATTCAGCTTTACGCTGCGCAAAAACTTTGCCAAATAATTCAGCCATTTCTTTTTGAAAATTGTCATATTCTTGACTTAGGATCGGGAACGGGTTTTGTAGCTCAGAATCTTACTAAAAATTTGTCCTTTATCCCTTCGGGGACAGGAGTCGCGCCCCGCCTTGCGGAAATCCCTTTCTCGTATGTCAATGGGACATACGAGAAAAATTTTAACATTATTGAAAGTGATATTTCTGCTGAAATGTTAAAAAGAAATCGCAATTCGCACTCCAAAAAAATTCAGGCAGATTTTGAAAATCTTCCTTTTGAGGACAATAGCTTTGACATTATTACGTCATCATTTTCTCTACAATGGTCTACAAATTTTGAGAAGAATTTTTCTCGCTTTTTTTCCTTGTTAAAAACTCAAGGAATTTTTGCTTTTTGTCTTCCATGCGAAGAAAGTTTAAATGAGCTAAAATCAGCAAATATTTTTAGTTTTAACCAATTGCCAAAAAAAGAAGAGTTACAAAATTTACTTAAGAAAGTTGGTTTTAAAGAAATGTTGTGCGAAACAGAAAATATAACTCAGAAATTTTCTAATGGAATTGAAGCAATTAAATCACTTAAAAAAACTGGAGCTAATTATTCATTCAAAAATCAAAATTTACTTACCAAATCCCACTTAAAAAAATTTAATAGTTTTTGTTTGAAAAATTTTGGTGACGAATCTAGAAAAATCAGCATTACTTGGTCTGTAAATTACTTCATATTCCAAAAATAAATATGTTCGATATCTTCAAGAAATTTCTTAAAAAACCACAACCGAAAGAAATTGAAACTTCTCACAATTTAAGTGAATCAGAAGGCTTACTTAGAAAATCAGAAAAAGTTCGTCTTTTTTTAAATGAAAGTGCTTTGGCAGTAAAAAACGAAATCATTTCAATAAAAGAAAAAACAAAGGATCTTCACCAAACTAATTTTGATCTTGGAATTCGTCATCTTGAAAATGGTAATTTATCAGAAGCAGTTTTTCGTTTTCGTTTTATTAAAAAATTCTGGCCCGATGATTATAATGCCTATTATCAGCTTGCTTATTGTCTAATTTTACAAGAAAAACCAAAAAAAGCGCGCCGCGTTTTAGAAGAATTATTAGAAAAGAATCCTGAATTTGATCCAGAGGCACAAGAACTTTTGGAACGTTTAAATCAGGTGATCGGAGATGAATAAAATTTTATTTAAACTGATTTTTATTCTAACAATTCTAACAGCCTCAAGCTCTGTATTTGCTGATGATTTCGAAGAAGATGAGTTTGAATCTTATCAAAGCCATGACGAATTTCAAATTTATGATCCGCTAGAAAAAATTAACCGCAAAATCTACGCATTTAACGATTATTTGGATATTTATTTTATTAAACATGTAGCGGTTTTATATCGTAATAGCGTTCCAAAACCAGCAAGAAGTTCGGTTCGAAATTTTTTTACTAACTTATCTCTTCCTGTTTCTGCTTTGAATTCTCTTTTTCAAGGCAAAGTTGACAATAGCCTTGCGACATTTTCTCACTTTTTAATTAATAGCACTTTGGGATTGGGAGGAATTTTTAATATCGCTGGCGAAAAAGGCATTCGCTATAAAAGTGAAGATTTTGGACAAACTCTTGGATTTTATGGAGTTAAATCTGGTGCTTATTTAGTACTTCCAATTTTAGGCCCAAGCAGTTTGCGAGATGCAACTGGATATGCTGCAGATAAATCAGTTGGACCTCTTGATTTTAACTCACTGAAAATTGGAGGAGATGATGATTTAATTGAGGCGAATTATCGTGTTGGTTTAGCAGTAATGTCTGGAATTGACAAAAGAGAATCTTTAATTGAGATTTTGGATGACGTTCGTCACGACTCTTTCGACCCTTATGCAACAATACGCAGTGCTTACTTACAAAAACGTTTAAATGATATTAAAAATTAACATGAAAAAAATAATCGCCACCGCAACCTGTTTTATTTTTCTTTCTACATCAATTGGATTTGCTTCAGAAAAAAAATCTGACGTAAAAAATTTTGTAGAAGAAATTGGTAATAAAATTATTGAAATTGCCAACAGCCCCAAACTTTCTGAAAGCAAAAAGAAAGAACAAATTATTGCTAAAATTGATAGTGTTATTGACGCCAATTGGATTGCTAGATTTGTTCTCGGCAAAAATTATAAAATAGCAGATGATGCACAAAAAGATAGATTCACCAAACTTTATCGCGACTTCATGATAAACACCTACGGTCCAAAATTTAAAAACTATAATGGACGTAAATTTACGGTTATTGAAGTAACTGAGCAAAATGGTTTTTATATTGCTAAATCCGAATTTCTTCCAAGAGAATCTAATGTTCCAATATCTGTTGATTTTAGGGTAAAAGAACGCGAAGGAAAATTAGTTATTTTAGATTTTATCGCTGAAGGAATTAGCTTAATTGACACCCAAAGATCTGAATTTAATTCGGCAATATCTCAAAAAGGCATGGATAAATTTTTAGATGATTTAGAAGAAAGAGTAAAAAAATTGAAATCTTAGAAAATTAGAATCCATTGATCTTGGGGGCATACAATAATTATTTTACAATTTATGTTTATAATTGGATCTGGTACAAAATTATCGATATACTATCTTCGGTAAAAAAATATACCAAACTAAAAAACTACTACTCGCAGTAGCAAAGGATTTTGAAGAAAAAATTAAAACCAAAAAAAACCTCGCAAATCAGAACTTTTGTCGAAATTTTTGATTTGCGATAGTGCCATAAAAACCAATCTGCCTCATCAAATGAGTAAAACTAAAGTTTCTCCAGTTAGCGATGAATTACTATCATATAAAAAAACGCGTTTTGAGAGGTTAAGGTTTAGCTTTGGAATTTCAATATCGGGCGACGATAATAAAAAGAAGCAACAAGTAAAAAACTGGATTAATTTTGATAGTGATGTGAGTGATGTGGTATTTGCCTTATCAGAAATTTCTCCCAACAACAATATAAATTTTGCACGTCAAGTTATTGATGAATGGCTTGATAACAACCTTGATGATATTTTTTATACTCAAAATAAAAACGACAAAATAAATAAATTAAAGAAGCTTTTTGAAAAATTCTCCGAAGCTGGTAATGGAAAAGCGAATCCAAAACTTTTCATTGGTCAAGAGATTCGCAATAAAATTCTTAAGAAAATTCTTGAGAATTTAAAGGAAGTAAAAAGCTCTGCATCAAAAGATGAAAAATCACAGGCTAGTGTAATATTTGATGAAGATATAAAATTAGAGTTAGATCAGGAAAATGAAAAATCCGTTTTGAGTCGTTCATACTCAAAATCAAAGCTACAAGATTTACAATTCGTCTTTGATAATTCTGGGGATAATCTTTCATACTTAGTGAATGATTGGCTTGATCCATTAGCTAATCAAAGTACAAAAAATATAGTAGAGGTTTTTGAGATTATTGGTAACGCCAGTATAAAATCTGATATTGCTAATGAGTGGTTTAATAATAAACGACTTGGGAAAAAATTTTCTGAAGATGACAACAAAAAAACAACTGCTCAGGATTTAACGAATTTATTACCTTTCATTGCGGAGAATGAAGTAAAAGAAGAGATTGCTGAATCTTGGCTTGGTTACTCCAAAAGTGCTATTGACGGAAATTTGCTCAAAACTAAAAGTACACAAGATATATTGACCATTTTACCTTTAATTGCGAAGAGTCAAAAATATGAAATTATAAAATCTTGGATTGCAGTAGCTGATGTAGGTAATGTAACAGGAAATGATTTAGAGAAGATTTTAAATAGTTTAGAATCTGATCATCAGCGTTCTGAATTTTTTAATTTAATTTCTGATATTTGGCTTACTGATTCTTTGCTAGAATATAGAAGCGCGAAATATATAAAATTAGTTTTATCTTTTATTAAAAATTATTCTTCTAGTCTAGATTATAGTTACAATCAAACGTTAGAAAACTCAAATCAATCAGCAATAGTTGAAAAATGGTTTAACTGTTCGCTTAGCAACAGAACGTTAGATGATCTAAAATTTATTTCACCTTTCATCACACCAACTCAGAAAGAAAAAATAGCTCAAGATTGGTTTAAATCATCGCTAGAAAATAGAACTAAAAGTGATTTGGAATCTGTTTTTCAATTTATCGATAACGAACAAGATAAACAAAACATAGCTAAAACTTGGCTCAACTTAACATTGAAAGATAGAACGGCGCAAGATTTGGAATCTGTTTTTCAATTTATTGATAGTGAAGATAAATCTGACGTAGCTCGAACTTGGTTTGATTTGCCAGTAAATAACAGCTTAGAAAATGTAGCTATTTTAAGATTTTATAATGACGTTTCACAAAAAGAAAAAACCATTTTGAAACTGGCAAAATCTAGTTCGTTAAATACAAAAAATGATTTAACTAGGTTCTTTGAAAATGTGAATCAAGTTATTGAGATTGATACGAAATTCAGAATTGCTAAAAAATGGTTTAACGAAAAATCACAAAAAAACAGAGACGATCTAAAATTTCTTTTAGATTTGAGTGTTTCTGCTTCAGATAAATCTAGTCTTGTTCAAGAATGGTTTGGTCTTAAACTAGATCTATATAACTATAAAATTGATAAAGCTTTATTAAAAAACAGATCAGCAAAAGATTTAGATTTCTTGCAATTTGTTGAATTGAGTCGTGATAAAAATTATATCGCTAAAACTTGGCTTGATTTAGCAGATAATATAACCATGCAGGATTTAAAAGATGTTTTAGAATATGTTGTTGATGATGAAACATTTAGCAAGAAATCTAAAGTTATAAGCTGGTTTTCTAAATCACTAGAAACCAGAACTTTAGAAGATTTGAAATCTTGTTTAGATTTCAATGATGACGATGATAAACCTAGAGTTGCTGAGGAATGGTTTAATAAATCACCACAAACTAAAACTTTACAAGATTTAAAGTTTGTTCTTTCTATCAACAATACTAGTAGCTATAGGCAGCTTCAAATTGCAGAATCTTGGATAAAAAATAATAAAGAATCTTTCTATAAGATAAAAAAAAGCGATATAGATGATCTTTTAAAAGAACTTGGTAATGAATTTAATAAATCTAGAGTAGTTAATCTTTGGTTTGGTTATGATCAAACATTAAAAGATCAAAAAATATTAGAAAGTAGGAAGACAGAAGATTTCAAAGGACTTTTGCCTTATATTACCGATAAAGATGATATTATTGAATCTTGGTTATCCTTAATTGACGTAAATGCCCAAGATTTAAATGATATTTTACATCATGTTAAAAAAGGTTCTGTTTTTAGAAATAAACAATCTGAACTTGCTCAAAAATGGTTTAATAAATCACCAGAAACTAAAGATTTAAAAGATTTAAGAACCGCCTTATCTTTTATTGATGATGTTTATGATAAGAATGGTTATGCGCCTGACAACATGGCTATTAACTGGTTTAATTTACCAAAAAATCGTAACTTAGAAAATTTTAAGGGTGTTTTAGGTTTAATTAAAAAGGACTATAATATAGAAGCCATAGCTGTAAATTGGATAGAAAAATCACCTCAGATAACAAAAGATGAGCTAGCGGAAATTAACCGCGTTAATAACAAATTTATACTAAAAAACATAGTTCAAGGTTGGTTCGGTTATGATAGTTATGGCAACATTAACCAAGAACTATTTCAGAAAAGAGATTTACAAGATTTAAATTTTGTTTTGTCACATATTACAGACAATAAAATAAAATCTAAAATCGCTAAAGATTGGATAGAAAAATCACCTAAGGTAACTAGAGATGATCTGGCTGAAATTTTAAAAAACCTTGATGATCAAGATGCATTAGAAGAGATAGTTCAAGGTTGGTTCGGTTATGATCGGTATAAAAACATTAACCAAGAGCTATTTCTAAAAAGAGATTTAGAAGATTTAAATTTTTCTTTGCCATATATTAAAGGACATAATAATAGATCGGAGCTTACTCAAGCTTGGATAAAAAAATCACCTCAGATAACAAAAGATGATATAGCAAAAATTTTAACAAACTTTAGTCAAGATACCCAACATAAATATGATTTATCCGAAATAGTTCAATCTTGGTTTGGTTATTCTTGGGATAATAATAAGATTGACCAAGAGTTTCTTCAAAAAAGAACTTTGGAAGATTTAAATTTTGCTTTGCCGTATATTGAAGACCATAATAAATCTGGTATGGTTTTATCTTGGTTTGGTTATTCTTGGGATAATAATAAGATTAACCAAGAGTTTCTTCAAAAAAGAACTTTGGAAGATTTAAATTTTATCTTACCTTATATTGTTTTTAATCAAATTGGAGTTGTTTTAGCTTGGTTAGAAGAATCACCTCAGATAAAAAAGGAAGAGTTAACGCAAATTTTAGGTCACTTTAGTTTTGATCAGGATAAATGCAGTATTTTTAGAATTTGGATAGAAAAATCATCTCAAGTAAAAAAAGAAGATTTAGAAGAGATTTTAAGTCAGTTCTTTGCCGATTCATATAAGTCTGAAATAATCACATCATGGCTTAAATCACATAAAGAAATGACCAAAGAAGGTTTACATGAACTTTTGAAAGGGTTGAATGATGGTAATCAAAAGATGGGCATTATTGATATTTGGATGAAAAATCAACAGCCTGAGAAAAAACAAGAGGATTTCGTTTATTTTGCAAAAGAAGGATTATTTTTAAGTCCGTATAATGTTAATGAAATCGCCAAAAAATATATAAAATACAAGCTACCAAAAAAAGATTTTGTTGAGTTAGGTGAGGTGTTATATGGTAATAATGAAAATCTTCGCACAGAGTTATTTAAAGCTTTTGTTCACAGATTTTATAGTAATTTTCTACAACCTAACAAGCAAATTCTGACTGACTTTATTAGCAGTTTGAATAATGATCATGAAGCTCTAGAAGCACTTAATGTAGTAAGAAATAAAAATATTTTATCAAAACGTGAGATTTTAAATGCTGCAAATAATCGGGTTACTCGAAAATATGAATCACTAACTAAAGTTCTAATGAACAAAAACCTATCTGATTCTTTAACAGATGAGGGTTTTAAAGCTATTTCTCAAGAGCTTGGAGAAGAAAGTATTGATGATATTAAATTAAATGCTTTGTTTTCTTATTATGATCTTTTGGGGGAAGATCCAATAATTTTTAAGTCTTTACTTAAAGCTGAGGCACTAGAAGAGATACGTAAAAATTTCATTCCAGCAGAAGATAAACCTTATATTAAGGAAGTTGAATTAGTTAAGATTCAAGCTCTTTTTAATGATCCAGAAAGTTCTGAGTTCAACACAGTTTCTCCAAAAGTAGCTGTTCTATCTTCTTATTTATCTAATAAGGTTAAGGAAGATGTAAGAAAAACAATAACGCTAACTGAAGAAGAAATAAGCAGTTATGAATTTGGTAATTCACCACTTTTTCCTAAAGAATCAGAAGAAGGAAAAACTTTACTTGAAAGGTTTAAGAATTTGTTACGAGAAGATCTTCAAAAACTTGGAGATAATGTTGCTAATGTTACTAAAGTTTTTGAAGAATTGCTCAGACTTGATAAACCAATTGATAATATAATCCCCAAATATGCTGGATTAACAGAAGCTGGTAACTTGTTTGAATTTTTCAGTAAAAATAAATTTTTAGTAGCTTTCGTTTTTGCTCAAGAAAATGGTTTAGACGATTTTATTTCTGCAATTACAACATTGCAAGATGGATGCTTTGCCAATATTGGAACCAATGCTAAAGCAATTGCAAGTAAGCAATTATTTCAAGATAGTTGTTGTGATCAAATATTATATGGAGTTTTTTACGATAAAATTTATGTTCCTAATACTAACAGTGTAGAACATCATAAAAGTAACTCTGGTGCCGCTGCAATTTTCTCTGAAGATAACATTAACAAACATTTTATTTCGCCGCTAGGATTTCTAAGAGAGCTTTTTGAAAGATTTGAAAGCAATAAAAGCAACGATCAAAGTGCTGTAAGTGTCATAAGAGAAATTATAGGAGATAAATTGGCTATAGAATTATTACAAACTTTCTCTGGTGGAGAGGAGGACATGTCACGTAATTCTATCGCAAAAACAGAAGCAAAGATAGCCAGTTACTTGATTCTCAAAGAAAAATTGCCAGAAGTTTTTAGCAGCAGATATTTAGATGGGTTTAAAAAGGAATGTGAGCATATTATTCAGGCTCGTATGAAAATCATTGATGCTAATACTGCTCATGAGGCTGCCGAAGAATTAATTGATGATATAATTGAAAGCATTGTAAAATCTAGAGTTAATGGGTTTGAAGTATCGAAGTTGAAAGATTTTGGAAAAGAAAAAAAATCCGATGAAAAAGGCATCGTATAGTTGGCGGATTTTTGTTTTAATAGAAAAGGTTATGCCAAAGAAAAAAACTATTGATGTTGAAGAGCATCTTTGAGTTGTTTCTAATTTGATGCAGATTTTCTTCTGAGTAAATTTTTCCTTAAAGCATCAGAAAGATTCTTTTTTTTCTGTTTTTTTTGCTGATGCCTTTTCTCACCAACTCTTGGTTTGTCTTTTTTTATTTCTTCTTTACTCATCTTGTGCAATCTCAAACTGTTTTAAATAAAGATTAGCGTAGGCTCCACCAGAATCTAACAACTCTTGATGAGTTCCCTGTTCAACAATCTGACCATTTGAAATTACAATAATTTTATCAGCATGAATAACTGTTGAAAGCCTGTGCGCAATAACAACTGTTGTTCTGTTTTTTGTTAATTTAGCTAAAGCATCTTTGATTAATTTTTCTGAGATTGGATCTAAAGCTGAAGTTGCTTCATCTAAAAGTAAAATTGGCGCATCATATAAAATTGCACGAGCAATGGCAATTCTTTGACGCTGACCTCCTGAAAGACGAATTCCATTTTGACCAATTTTTGCATGATATTTTTCTGGCAATTCTTGAATAAATTCATCAGCTTCTGCCAATTTTGCAGCTTTAATTATTTGCTCTTCTGTTGCATCTTCTTTGCCGTAACGAATGTTTTCTAAAATAGTATCGTCAAAAAGCATAACTTCTTGATTCACAACCGACATTGAACTGCGTAAAGATTTTAAAGTAAGATCACGAATATCATGAGAATCAAGTTTAATGGCTCCATTTTGAGGATCATAAAAACGTAAAATCATATTCATAATTGTTGATTTTCCTCCACCAGAATGCCCAACCAAAGCAACAGTTTTACCAGCCTCAACTTTAAAGCTAACATCATTTAATGCTAATTTCTCATCAACATAACTAAAACTCACATTCTCAAACTCAATTTCTCCTTTAACTGCTGATAAAGAAACTGCATTTTCTTTATCAACAATTGTTGGTTTTTCATCAAGAGTTCTGTATAGACGACTTGCAGCAGCAAGACCCATCTGAACTCCAGAATTCATACCAGAAACTGATTTTAAAGGTTTATAAGCCATCATCATCGCTGCAAAAAATGAAAAGAAGGCACCCGGAGTTGTATTTCCTGTAATAACTTGATGACCACCATACCAAATTACCGCCGCAACACCAATGCCAGCTAGACTTTCAACAAAAGGTGAAGCAACCAAAGAAATACGAGAAATTTTTTTGCCCATTGCAAATATACTTTCAATAATTTGCCCCATTCTTTTTACTTCAAAATCTTCGCAGTGATATGCCTTCACTAATTTTGAATATTGCAAAGTATCACTCATTTGAGAGTTGAATTTGCCCGCCATTTCCTGATTCTTAAAAGATAATCTACGCAATCTTCTTCCTAATTTATAAATTGGATAGCCAGCCAAAGGAAAACCAATAAATGCTATTAAAGACAATTCCACACTTTGACAAAACATCACTGCAATTAATGCCACCAATGTAAAAAGCTGTTTTACAAAACCATTAATACACGTATTAATTACGCCCACAATTGAGTTAACTTCGTTTAAAACGCTTGCCATCATATCTCCAGACGACTTACTGTGAAGTTTAGAAATATCTGATTTTATAAAATGAGAATAAAGACGAAGACGTAAATCTGCTGATATGCGAAGCGATAAAATATTCATCGTTAAAAGCTGAAAGTAGGTAGAAAAACCTTTCACTACAGTTACCAACAAAACAACTATTGGAATTATCACCAAAGCTTGTGTTTTTTTTTCAACAAAAACTGAGTCTAACGCTGGCTTGATCAACCAAGCATTAAGCGAAGTTGTGCCTGCAATTACTAGCATTAAAAGAACCGAAACAAAAAAAGTTTTTTTGTGAGGAAAAATATATTCTTTGCTAATACGTTTAACTAAATACCAAGTACTATCGTAATTAGTTTCCTTTGTTTCTTGCGACATAAAATTAGGAATTTCGAATTAAGAATTATGAATTTATTCTTTCGGCATAAACCGTAACAAACAAATCAATTTAATTTCCAGTGTTCAATATTTTTAACTCCTTCAAAGAGCTATTTTCTCAAACTTTACAAAAAATTGCTTTCGAAAATCAACTTGAAATCTCAAGTGAAGATTTAAAACACTTTACAGTTGAACCAACAAAAGAAGCAATTCACGGTGATCTAGCCTGCAATATTGCTATGATTACTTCTAAAAAGTTTTCTTCAGTAGAAAGTTTAAACAATCCAAAAAAACTTGCTCAAAAAATTATTGAAAAACTTCCGCTAAACGATATTGAAAAAGTTGAAATTGCTGGCGCAGGATTCATCAACATTTTTCTAAAAAATCATATTCTTCACCAAATAGTTTTTAGCCTTTTAAACGAACAAAATTTTCAATTTCCAAATCTTGGGCAAGGTCAAAAAATCAACTTAGAATATGCCTCTCCAAATCCAACCGGCCCTATTCATGTTGGACATACTCGTGGCGCAATTTATGGTGATGTTTTGGCAACTCTGTTAAAAAAAGTTGGGTTTGATGTTTTAAAAGAATATTACATCAATGATGCTGGAAGCCAAATTACAACTCTCTTAAAATCAGCTTACTTACGCTATTTACAAGCTTGTGGTCAAAATGTTGAGATTAGTGAAGGTCTTTATCCGGGAGCTTATTTAATTGAAATTGGCAACTCTTTAAAAGAAAAATTTGGCACTAAATTAATTGCTCAAAACGAAGAAAAAACTTTGGCAGAAATTCGGGATTTCGTTGTTGAGTCAATGATTGAAATGATAAAATCTGATCTACTTGCTCTTGGAATAAAACATGACAGCTATTTTTCGGAGAAAAAAAATCTTCACGACACTAATAAAATTGCCGAAACTTTAGAAATTCTACAAAACCAAAATCTGGTTTATGTTGGAAAATTAGAAGCACCAAAAACCGAAAAAGGTGTTGGAGCTTTACCAGAAGGATATGATGAACAAGATCAAACTTTATTTCGTTCAACCCAATTTGGCGATGATCAAGATCGTGTAGTAAAAAAAGCCGACGGAAGCTTCACTTATTTTGCTGGCGACATGGCATATGTTCGTAGCAAATTTGAACGTGGCGCAAAAACCTTTATCATGCCACTTGGCTTTGATCACTCTGGATATGTTAAAAGACTTGCAGCAGCAGTAAAAGCCCTAACAAATAATCAAGCACAATTAAAAGTGATATTGTGCCAAATGGTAAAATTTGTTAAAAATGGTGAGCCATTAAAAATGTCAAAACGCGCAGGTAACTTTATAACTGCTCGTGAAGTAATTGATGAAGTTGGTGCAGATGCATTACGTTTTATAATGCTGACAAGAAAAAATGACGCACCTTTTGATTTCGACTTATCAAAAGTGATTGAACAATCAAAAGACAATCCAATCTTTTATGTTCAATATGCGCATGCTCGCTGTTGTTCTGTTTTGCGCAACTTAGCGTCTGAAAATATTTTTCTTCCTCAAAAAATTGATGCCAAAATTTTAGAAAAACTTTCCGATAAATCTGAAATTGATCTAATCAAAAAAATTGCCAATTTTTCAAGAATAATTGAAATGTCAGTTACAAGTTTTGAACCTCACCGAATTGCTTTTTATCTACAAGAACTTGCGGCAGAATTTCATTCTCTATGGAATAAAGGCAGCGAAAATCCCAAATTGAAGTTTATTATTAAAGATGATTTGCAACTTACTTACGCAAGAATTTATTTGGTTTTATCTACAAAAAAAATTATCGCCACTGGGTTAGAAATTTTTAACGTCAAACCTCTAGAGGAAATGAGATAATGGAAGACTTTGGATATAAAAAAGATCAATCACAAAGCAAATTCACTGAACTTTCAAAACGTGGTTTTTTGATTGGTGCAACATTGTTTTCGATTGCCTGTTTTATATATATTACAATCAATGCTTATTACTTTGTTTATCAAGATGATAACAACAGCGAAATTGAAGTAATTAAGGCGGAAGGTCCGATCAAAGTGGTTGAGGAAAAAGTAGAAGAAGAAAGTAAATCTCAAATTGATCGTACAATTTATGAAGATATTTTTGGCAATAAATCTCAAAGAAAAGAAACTTCTAATCCAAAAATTCGCACGGCTCCAGCTCCAGTTCTGCCTCCAAAAAACTCCGAACCAGATCGTAGATTAGTTAAAGAAAATTCTTCAATTGGAGAGGTAAAAAAAGAACAAAAAATAATAGTTTTTTCTGATAGCTCTCAAAAAGAAAATGCTTCGAAAGATTTACTAACCAAAACCGATGGCAAAGAAAGAACAGCAAACTCAACCAAAAGCATCCCTGCAAAATCTGAAAAAAGGAAAATTCGTGTACAACTTGCTGCAATGTCTTCTAAAAATGCTGCAAATGAAAGTTGGAGCAAAGTATCAAATCTTTATCCAAAACTATTTTCCGACCTAAAACCATTCATTGAAGAAGCAAATCTTGGCAAAAGAGGAATGTTTTATCGCCTGCAAATTGGTAATTTTTTCAATCAAATTGAAGCCGAAGAATTCTGTAATAAATACATTGCCCAAACCAAGAAGACTCGTGGAGATTGTATTATTGTTGAGTAGAATTTTATTCAAATTTTATGAAACTTTCTAATCTGCTCAACTATTGAATTATACTTATCTGGCTGCGGATATTTTGCTAAAATCCAATCATAAATTTTAAGATCATCTTCTTCTAAAAATTCTCCAAAAAGCTGCAAATCAGAAATTTGGTTTAAATTAGCCTTGGCAAATTCACCAATTAAAAAGTCGGTTTCTTTACATCCACGATGCGTTGAACGATATAAAATTTGTTTACGAAGCAATTCCATTTTAAGCAGAAACTTTCAATTTTATTTTATTAATTAATTCTTGTGCCGCCTTTTCTTCATAAGGTTTAGAAATAACAGAACCCCAAACTGGTTTTGGAAAAGATATATCATTTTCAAAACGACCAATAACGTGAATATGAAGCTGTTTTACAACATTTCCAAGAGCAGCAATATTTAACTTATGAACTAGAAATTCTTCTTTTAAAACTTTTCCAACTAGATTTATTTCTTCCAAAACTACTGTTTGTTCTTCAAATGATAAGTCTGTTAATTCAACTAAATTATCTTTTTTAGGAACCAAAATAAACCACGGATAATTTGCATCATTCATCAAAAGCAATTGCGAAATTTTTAAATCGCAAATCACAAAACTATCCTGTGATAATTTTGAATTAAGAATAAACATAAAATAGATTAAGATTTATAAAATTTAGTTTAGTTTTTTTAGAAAATTCTAAAAAACTTTTTTATCAAGTGCTCAACTCTCTATCAATTCAAAACATAGTCTTAATCGATAAAACTCAAATTAATTTTGCAAAAGGGCTTTGTATTTTAACTGGTGAAACTGGCTCTGGAAAATCAATATTGCTTGATGCCCTTGGTCTTGCAATTGGTTTTCGTTCTAACTTAAGGTTAATTGGTAGCGACGAAAACAAAGCACAAGTTGCAGCAGAATTTGACATTTCTACCAATCTAAATTGTAAAAAAATTTTAGAAGAAAATGAATTATTGGACATTGAAAATCCTCAATTACTAAGAATTAGACGCTCAATACAAGAAACCTCATCTAGCAAAGTCTTTATAAATGACATTGCCGTTGGTGTAAATTTACTAGCAAAAATTGGAGAATCTTTAATTGAAATTCATGGCCAACATGATCAGAGAGGTCTTCTAAATTCAGGATCTCATGGATTAATTCTTGATGAATTTGCACAAAATAATTCACTCTTAAAATCTCTTAAAAAAACTTATGAATCACTCAGAGAAATTGAAAATAAAATCTCTGAAATAACTGCTAAAAAAGAACAATCTCAAAGAGAAAAAGATTATCTTGAACATGTGATAAACGAGCTTGAATCAGCCGAAATAAAAGCAAATGAAGAAGAGGATTTAGTTAGCAAAAAAGATCAATTAATTGGTAAAGAAAAAATTCTTAACTTTATTGAAGAATTAAAATCAAAAATAACTGAGGCAAACTCTCAATTGATCTTGTCTCAACGTATTTTGATTCGTAATCATAATATTATCGACAATTTTTTATCCGATCACAAAGAACAGTTCGAGAAATTAAATGACCAACTAAATCAACAAAATATTGATATCGACTCAACTCTATCAAGCTTTAATAGCATTATTCGTGAAATAAATAGTTCAGAAAATAACCTTGAAGAAATTGAAGAACGGTTATTTTTGATTAGAAGTTTGGCTAGAAAATTTAATGTACGAGTAGAAGAACTTTCACAAATAATTAGTACCTCTCAAGAAAAATTAGAACTTCTAAATAAAGAAGAAGAACTAACTTCAAATCTTGAAAATCAACGATCAGAACTACTTAATCAATATCAAGAACTTGCTGATGAGTTGAGTAAAAAACGTAAAAAGTCAGCTTTAATTTTAGCTAAAAAAGTTGAAGAAGAGCTGAGTTTTTTAAAAATGAATAACACCAAATTTCGAATTGAAGTAAAAAATGATGATACTTCATACCAATCTGCATTTGGTTATGATAAGATTCGTTTTCTTGCCGCAATCAATAATGATAATTTTGATGATATTTCAAAAATAGCTTCTGGTGGAGAACTTTCTCGATTTATGCTCGCTTTAAAAGTTGCTTTGATGGATGTAAAATCGACTCCAACAATGATCTTTGACGAAATTGACACTGGAATTGGCGGAAGCACTGCTGATGCAGTTGGAAAACGCCTAAAATCTTTATCTAACAATCTCCAAATTCTTGTTGTTACTCATCAACCGCAAATTGCTGCCAAAGCAAATCATCACTTTAAAATTAGCAAAACTTCTGAAAAAGAAAAAATCAAAACCATAATTAAGCACCTAGATAAAAAAGAACGCGAAGTAGAAATAGCTCGCATGCTTTCTGGAGAAAAAATCAGTGAAGAAGCGATTGCAGCAGCGCAGAAATTGATAGATGAAAATTAAAGTTTTTCTCTTTGCTTATTGCGTTGGTCGCATTTATTTTTTTTGGAAAAATTTCTAAACTCTAAAATTCCCTTTTTTAAAAAATGGCGGCACAAGATAATGCAGCAGTAAGACATCTTCGTAATTTTGTTATTATTACATTTCTTATCGTCTTTGTTCTTGCTGGATGTTTTTACCTAACTGGAACACTGGTAATCGTAAGCATCAATGGCAATTGGGAAGTTATTAAAAAATATTCCGATTTAAAAATTGATAAGCAGTTTATTTATCTGTTCAAAACTCTTGTCACTTATTGGAAATTTTATTTTCTAAACTCCTCAAAACTTACAGCTGACAGTTATAACTATTTCGCAACAAAACTCTGGGTTACTACACTATTACCCTACACTATTCTTTTAACTTTAGCTTGGGCATTTCGCGCTCCACTTATGGATTGGCGTCCATTTAAAAAACCCGAATCTATTCATGGTGATGCAAAGTGGGCGAGCATGAAAGATATTAAAAAAATGGGCTTACGCTCAAAAACTGGTGTGTTACTTGGTAAATACAATAAAAAATTACTAATTGCTGATGGATTTCAACATATTCTACTATTTGCTCCAACAGGTTCTGGTAAAGGTGTGGGCTTTGTAATTCCCAATCTTCTTTTTTGGCAAGAATCAGTAATCGTACACGATATTAAACTCGAAAACTACGAACTCACTTCTGGTTGGCGTCAAAAAAATCTTAAACAAAAAGTTGTGCTATGGAACCCTGCCGATCCAGACGGCGTTTCACATTGTTATAACCCAATGGATTGGATTAGCAAAAAACCAGGTAAAATGGTGGATGACGTACAAAAAATTTGTAACTTTCTTTTGCCAGAACAAGAATTTTGGCAAAATGAAGCTCGCGCACTTTTAACTGGCGTGATGCTTTATCTTGTTGCAGCTGACGATAAACCAGCAACCCTTGGTGAAGTGGTTAGAACTTTGCGTAATGACGACGTAGTTTATAATTTGGCAGTTGTTTTGGATACAATGGGCAAAAAAATTCACCCAGTTTCTTACATGAACATCGCTTCTTATTTACAAAAACCAGATAAAGAACGTGGATCAGTAACATCAACCGCCAACTCATCTTTAGAACTTTGGGCAAACCCTTTAATCGACACAACAACAGCAACATCTGACTTCAATTTACACGAATTTAAACTTAAACCCCATACTTGCTACGTTGGTTTAACTCCTGATAACATCACTCGTTTAAAACCATTAATGAGCATGTTTTATCAACAATGTGCCGCGTTTTTTACTGCGCACATGCCGCGACCAGAAGAAAAATTTGGTGTTTTAATGCTAATGGACGAGTTTCCAACTTTAGGAAAAATGGAGCAATTTCAGGCGGGTATTGCTTATTTTCGTGGTTATCGGGTTCGTTTATTTTTGATTATTCAAGACACTGAACAGCTTAAAGGTATATACGAAGAAAGTGGGATGAACTCATTCCTTTCAAACTCAACTTATCGTATAACTTTTGCGGCAAACAACATGGAAACTGCAAATCTAATTTCGCAGCTTTTAGGTAATAAAACCGCTCAACAAATTTCTTATAATAAACCAAAATATCTTGATCTAAATCCGGGAGCTCGTTCTTTACACGTTTCAGAAACTCAGCGCGCGCTATTACTTCCTCAAGAGGTTATTCAGCTTCCTCGCGACGAAGAAATTATTCTAATTGAATCTCAACCAGCAATAAGAGCTAAAAAGATTTTCTATTTTAAAGAAAAATTCTTCTCTTCTCGCCTACTTAAAAAAACTGAAATTCCAAAACAAGTTCCTTACATGCCAGATCACTCAAAAAATAAATCATCAAAAGATAAAAAAGATGATAATGCTGGATCAACAGGAACAATTAATGGATAAAAATTATACTTTTTCACCATACAGTATTTTTGCCAAACTTACTTTTTTGCTCTTTTTATTTATACCAATCAACTCTTACGCCGAAAGAAATATAGCTATAAATAGCTGGCAAGAAAACACCAATCTAACTGCTAGCGGAAAAATGTCTGAAGTATTGGCGAAAGGAAAAATAAAAAATGTTCCTAAAAACCAAGTGATGACTTCTTTTTCAATCTCGTTTGATCCAAGTCGGAATTTAAAAATTATTGATGTGATTTGTGATGGAAAAGATGCAAATTTTAAATTTGAAAACAACATTCTTCAAATAAATTTTACCAAAGGAAAAGCTAATCAAGACCCTTTCTTAATCTATTTTTCCTTTGATGAGAAATATGAAAAAGTCGAAAAATATTTAAGACAAGAAACAATCGATATTCCATCATTTGCCGCTGGTTCAACTGCAACAGTAAATATCAATTTTCCCGGATATCTTGAATCAGCAACTCTAAATCCAAATCTTATAAAAGAATCTAATCGGTTTGTTTATAGTAACGTAGTTCCTGATGAAGGGGTAAAAGAAATAATAAAACTAACGCCATCAAAAAATATTTGGGATGTAACAATCAGCACTACAATCAATGCAACTAAAGGTCTGAATAACGCCACTGTTTTTTTGCCAACTTATTTTGAAAATGGCACTCAAAAAGTTGAAAATTTACAACTCACTTCAACTACAACTCCAATTAAACAAGAGATAAAAAACGGTCAAAAAATTCTTAAATATAAAACAGAAAATAAAACAATTTTAATTGAGAACAAAGCTCAAGTTTATACAGGAAAAAACTTTCGCCAAAGTTTTAATAGAGATCCAAACGATTATCTTAATATAGATTCAACTGAAGTTTCACTCTTATCACAAACTGTGGAACGCATAAAACGAGATCCAAAATATGGAAACATTCCTCTTTATGCTAAGATTGGAAAATATGTTCATGATTTTATCAAATACGATGAAAGCTATATTGGTAAACTTCCTTCTATTGCTGAAATTTTACAAAATCCGATTGGAGTTTGCAGTGAATATGCCAAACTTTTTAACTCTTTAGCAAGAATAGCAAAAATTCCATCAATCATAATTGAAGGTGCTGCATGTGGCGAAAATAGCAAATGTATGGGACATGCTTGGAATATAATTTTTTATAATGGAAAGTGGATAGAAGTTGATCCAACATGGGATTTGATGTCCGGAATTGTTTCTTCTTCTCATATCTATTTTAACGAAGACAAAAAAGGACAAGTATTGGTTAAATATTTTGACGATAAAGAATCGGTGATGTCACAAATTGATTTTAAAATGACTGAAATCAAATAGTAGATACTACCTATTTTTCTTTCTTATGCATATTGCCCAATTCACCAATTAAAAAATATGCAGCCATTAATCCTATAAATAACTGAAAACCAAGGGCGAAAACCCTTCCCCAAAATTCTAATCTATTAAAACCCATCACTATTGCCAATTGATAATCTTCTAACAGCCTGTAATAGTTATATTTATAAACTCCAATATTAACGCTTACTGGCGTTTTTCCATCGTGATTTACCCAATCTTTTAATCTCTCAACCAAATTAGAAATCTGTTTATAGTTATTTTCCATACTGGGAGTGTTAGAAGAAGAAAGAACAACCTTATCCTGATCAACATAAAAGATATCACGATTTATAACTAAAAATGCACTTTCTGAATCAACTGATTTTTCAGCCTTACTTAATAATTCTTTGGCATTAATTCCAGAGATAAGCAATCCTTGAAATTGATCACGCTCATCAGAAACTCCAACAGTAACTGGAATAACATAAGTATTACTTAACAATCCACGATCGGTTTTATTTACCTGCAAATCCCAAGGTGTATAACTAGAGCGCGAAGTATATCTACGAGTAATTAGATTATCTGGATCTGATTTAATGCCTTCTACTGCATTAACCACTAATTTATGATTTTTATTACCCCAACTAATCATTGACCAAGACACAATACGATTTGAAAAACCATGATTATGAACAACTTCTTTCAAAAGATTATTAATAAATTGCAAATCGTTATATTTGTTGTGTGCAACAATTTTTTTTCCCACATTTGAACTAATCGTAGAAACCCAATCCATGGTTTCAGAAATAACTAAGTCCAATTTTTTAGCATCAACTTGTAATTGGTGATTTTGTTTTGCTTCAATTATGAAATAACTAGTAAAAAATGACGTTACAAAAAAAGTGACGATTAATTTTACTTTAATTTTAGATTTAAGTGAAGAATTTTTCATATGGTTTACCCTAAATTTTATGGTGAAAAATAAACAAAGACACAACCAAGTTTTGGTGAATCTTAAGCAGAGAAACCAAGGGTAAATTAGTATCTACCAACATTACAATTTTTTATTCACCTTCTTCTCAAATCGAAACATGACAAAAATAAAAGCAGCTGTAATTGGTGATCCAATATCTCATTCTTTGTCTCCTAAAATTCATAATTTTCTTCTTTCAAAACATCATATTGATGGTGAATATAATTCTATTTTGGTAAAAAAAGACGAGATAAAATCTTTTATAAACTCAGCCATAGAAAATGGTCTCGCTGGATTTAATGTTACCATTCCGCACAAAGAAGAAATTTTTAAAATTTGTGATTATAAAAGCAAAAGCGCAACTTTAACTGGAGCTGTTAATACTGTTGTTATTACAGCTGATAAAAAAATTTTTGGGCATAATTCTGACGTTGATGGTTTTTCTAATCATTTAAAAAATTCTGAACCAAATTTTGATTTAAAAAACAAAAATGCTTTTGTTATTGGATCTGGAGGAGCTGCACGTGCTTTGGTTTATGCTTTAATAAAAGACGGGGCAAAAAATATTTATATTACAAATCGCAATAAAAATCGTGCCGAAGAATTAATAAAAAATTTCAGCGAATTTGCTGCTGAAAAAAAATGCAAACTACATTTTTTAGAAAAAGAAACTTTTGCTAAAAAATTAAGTGATTGCGATTTACTCGTAAATTCATCTTCGCTTGGAATGTCTGGGCAAGATCAACTTGAAATCGATTTGCAAAACCTAAACTCTCAAGCAATTGTTTTTGACATTGTTTATAAACCTTTAATGACTGAATTGTTAAAAACATCTCAAGAGCGCGGAAATAAAATTATCACTGGTTTAGGAATGTTAATTTTCCAAGCTCTAATTGGCTTTGAATTATGGTTTAAACAAAAACCCGATGATAAATTTGTTAAAGAACTTTTTGATATTTTATAAAAATTAAAAATATGACCTTCTTAAAATCTTTTGTGCGCATCATTAAAAAAATTATCGCCCTATCTGCTCTGATATGTTTTGTTACTTTTATTGTAAATAACCGACAAGAAATAACCATTCAGCTCTTTCCACTACCATTTGAAATACAAACAAGATTATTTTTTGTAATTATTACTTGTTTTCTTTTAGGATTACTTTTTGGAGCAATTATTTTTTCCAAAACTATTTTTGGTCACATAATCACAAATTTTAGAAACACTCGTAAAATCAAATCTTTAGAAAAAAAATAACCTGTATGTCCGAATTGACATACAGGAATGGGATCCCCGCAAGGCAGGGCGCGACTTGTGTCGTGTTTCCGTATCCCGAAGGGATAAAGAACAAAAATAATTTTAACATTTTTAGAAATGAAAAATCCTGACGTAAAAAGCTTTTTTGATAAATCAACTTCTACTTGGAGTTATGTTATTTGGTGCGAATCAAGCGCAAATCGAAATTGTGCAGTTATTGATTCAGTCTTGGATTTTGATATTAATTCTGGAAAAGTTTCAACCTCATCAGCTGATTTAATTATTAATTTTATCAAAGAGAAAAATCTAAAATTAGAATGGATTTTAGAAACTCATATTCATGCAGATCACATAACTGCAGCAGATTACCTTAAAACCAAATTAGGTGGAAAAACTGGTGTTACAAAACGCATTGTTGCTGTTTTAGAAACTTGGGAAAAAATCTTGAACAATTCTGCCGATACTCCACTGACAGGAGAACAATTTGATTATCTTTTTAGTGATAATGAAGAATTTAAAATCGGAGATTTAACCGCAAAAATCATAGCAACTCCAGGACATACGCCAGCTGATACCTGTTTTATAATTGGAGAAACTATTTTTACTGGTGATGCAATTTTTCTACCTGACGTTGGCAGTGGAAGATGTGATTTTCCAAATGGTAGTGCTAATGATTCTTTTGATTCAGTGCAAAAATTATTTTCTTTTCCTAATCACTATCAACTTTACGTTGGACATGATTATCCACCAACAACAAATCGCGAAGCTGAATGCCTAACAACAATTGAGGAAGAAAAATCTAAAAATATTCGATTTAAAGACGGAGTTTCAAAACAAGAATTTGTCACCAAGAGATTAGGAGATGATAATGGAAAGCCAGTTCCTAAGCTATTATTTCCGTCTTTACAGGTTAATCTACGCGCTGGAAAATTTGGCAATAATCAAAACGGAACTAACTATATTAAAATCCCAGTGACGTTTTAGTTGCTTTCAAACTTTAGCTAAATAACTTTGATTTTATTCATTAGAACACCACTATTAAATGCTGTAATTTCTTATCTAAAAATCTTAACACTTTAATCAACTAACTATGGCAAGCAATTTAACTATCATGGGCAACAAGGAAATTTTGCTAGTTGCTGAAAATATTGCGCACGAAAAAGGTATTGCAATTAATGAAATTATTGAGGCTATGGAAGAAGGCCTTAAGCTTGCCGCCAAGAAAAAATATGGTAATCACCTTGATATTGAATGCCGCATCGACAAAAAAACTGGTCAAATCAAATTATTTAATAAACTTCACGTAGTTGAAGGCGATGGTGAAGATTTCGACACTCGCACTCAAATCTCTTTAAAACACGCCAAGCTTGAAGATAAAAACGCTGAAATTGGAGATTCTGTTATTCAAGAATTGCCTCCAATTGATTTAAATCGTGTTATTGCACAAGTTGCTAGAAACGAAATTATCCGCAAAGTAAAAGAAGCTGAAAAAAATAAAGAATATAACGAATTTAAAG
>CAYWVI010000015.1:0-27704 GCA_964461905.1 uncultured Rhizobium sp.
TAACAAGGTAGCAGTAGGGGAACCTGCGGCTGGATTACCTCCTTAAGAAAAGAAATAACCTTCGGGTTAATTTCAAAAATGGTAATATTTCGGTATTACTTCTAAAAAACAAAACAGACAGGGCTATCTGCCCTACACTTTCCAAGTGTGGCAACTATCGCCTTTGTTTTTCTTAAAAAACGCGAAAATAAAATTTACGAAAAATCATGCCTCATCTAATAATCGAGCATTCTGCCGATATCAAAAAAATTTCCGTAAAAAATTTAGAAAAAGAAATTCAGAAAATTATGCATGCGCATGAAGGCAATTTCGATGCTGATCAGTGCAAATGCCGCTCATTTTCTTTTGATGAATATCTTGTTGGTTACCCAGATCAAACAACTGCATCTTTTATCCACATTACTCTCAAAGCTTTGTCTGGTCGCTCAATTGAAGTTCGCAAAAGTCTTTCTGAAAAAATTGCTTCATTCACAGATCATTTTATTAAAAATCTAAATTTATCTTCAAAACGCTGCGATATCTCTGTTGATTTAGTTGAAATGGAAAAAGAAACTTACTCAAAAATTTGCTCTGAAAAATAAAATCAGAGACGAATTAAACATTTCAGCAACTCTAAAACTCTGCTAAATATGGCGAGTTTCCAAAGATTAATTTTTCGTCGTGCAACCAAAGAAGATTTGGCGCAAATAGTTGCTCTGCTTTTTGAAGATGATCTTGGGAAAAATCGCGAGAATTTACAAAATCTTGAAATTTACGAAGCGGCTTTTTTAGAAATTTCTGCAGATAAAAATAATTTTTTAGCTGTTATTGAATTAGAAAATGAAGTGATTGGAACTTGTCATTTGACGCTAATACCATCTTTGACAATGCAAGGATCTAAACGCATGAATATTGAGCCAGTAAGAGTTAAGAGCAGTTTTAGGAATCAAAAAATTGGCCAATGGATGATTGATCGCGCCACTCAATTTGCTCAAGAAAATCAGGTTAAAATTATTCAGCTCACCACCAACAAAGAGCGTCAAAATGCTCGCAGGTTTTATGAAAATCTTGGCTTTGTTGCAAGTCATGAGGGAATGAAGTTAAGCATAAAATAACCTATTAATGCAAAATGGATTGCCGCGCCTCGCTTGCAATAACGCATCGTTTTGTCATTGCGAGCAATCCAGATCAGACATTGCAAATCTATCAGCTCTTACTTTCCAATAAAAACCGCCTGAATTTTTTCTTCTTGCTGACTGTTTTTATCAGAAATTGTGAACTCTAACAAACCACGCCCTTCTTGGCTCTGAGCAATTAATTCTTTTGGCAAAATTGCAAAAACTTTGAAGGTTGCAACATCATCTGGTGCAACTTCTAGATCCGTTAAATCGCCATTTTGAAATTTTAAAATCGCACTTTCTGGTGCGGCGATTTTTAGACTGAAGGTTTTTTTCTCGTGAGTTTTATTGGCAATTTTAATTGTGTAGCCGTTTCGAATTGAACCATCGGAAAGCGTGACAAAAATTGGGTTGCGATCAGGAATAGCAGCAATTTCTAAAGTTGGCTTTAAAACCAAACTTCTTAACATGATTGCGCAAACCAAAGTTAAAATTGTTGAATAAAGAATTGTGCGCGGTTTCAAAATTTTAAACTTTTTTGCCGGAGTTGGGTCAAGCAAATGTGACATCGTATCATAGCGAATTAAACCTTTTGGTAATCCAATTTTTTGCATGATATTGTCGCAAGCGTCAACGCACAAGCCGCAGGCGATGCATTCCATTTGCAAACCATTTCTAATATCAATTCCAGTGGGGCAAACTACCACGCACTGCTTGCAATCAATACAATCGCCATTGCCTTGCCCTTGTTTGCCGCGTGGTTCGCCGCGCTTTTTATCATAAGTTATAATTAAAGTATTTTTATCAAACATTGCTGATTGAAAACGCGCATAAGGACACATGTATGTACAAACCTGTTCGCGTGCAAAACCAGCCATTATATAAGTTGAAACAGCAATTCCTAAGATCCAACCACAAACGTTTAGATCAAATTCACCATGAAAAAAATTTTTTGTTAATAAAATTGCATCATTAAAATAGCAGACAAAACCATAGCCTGTGAGCACTGAAACCAAAATCCAACTTAAGTGTGTTAAAGTTTTGCGCCAAAATTTTTCAAAATTCTTTTTGCGATCTAAAATTATACGTTGATTGCGATCCCCTTGAAATAAACGCTCCAGCCCAACAAAAATATCTGTCCAAACAGTTTGAAAACAGGCATATCCACACCAAATTCTACCAAAAAGAGCAGTGATAAAAAATAACCCAATTGCCGCTATAATTAAAATTCCCGCCAAATAATAAACTTCTTGCGGCCAAATTTCGATAAAAAAGAAATAGGCTTTGCTGGTAGAAAAATCTATCAACACAGCCTGATTTGGCGCACTTTCATGGCGGTCAAAACGCAAAAACGGCGTGAAAAAATAAATTGCTAAAAACACAAAATTCAAAACCCATTTTAATCTTCTAAAACGACCTTTAACACTTTGCGGATAAGTACGCTTTCTAGCGGCAAAAAATTGTTCTAACATGAGAAACTGCTTTGTAGAATTTAAAAATAATCGACCTAAATTGGGAACGAGTCACAAAACAAAATCAACAATCTTTATTTTTTTAAAACATGTCAGAACAAAATTTTGACGTCGTTATTATTGGCGGCGGACCGGGTGGATATGTTGCGGCAATTCGTGCGGCGCAACTTGGACTTAAAACTGCTTGCGTTGAAAAACGCAAAACTTTGGGCGGAACTTGCTTAAATGTTGGTTGCATTCCTTCAAAAGCACTTTTGGAAATTTCGCATAAATTTCATGACGCTAATCATCAATTTGAAAAACTTGGAATTGGAATTTCGAAACCAAAAATTGATGTTAAAAAATTAATCGAAAACAAAAACGAAATCGTAAAAGGTTTAACTGGCGGAATTGCTGGTTTGTTTAAGAAAAATAAAGTTACTTCAATTGAAGGTTTGGGAAGTTTTTTAGATAAAAACACTATCGAAGTTACTAAAGCTGACGGCTCAAAAGAAAAAATTTCTTCAAAATATTTCATCATCGCAACTGGCTCTGAAGTAACTAAACTTCCTAATGTTGAACTTGATGAAAAAGTGATTGTTTCTTCAACTGGTGCTTTGGATTTAGAAAAAGTACCAAGCAAAATGATTGTAATTGGCGCAGGTGTTATTGGACTTGAAATGGCTTCGGTTTGGAGTCGTTTTGGTGCTGAAATTGAAGTGGTTGAATTTTTAGATAAAATCACGCCAGCAATGGATGCTGAAGTTTCACGCAACTTCCAAAGAATTTTAGAAAAAGAAGGTTTCAAATTCCGTCTTTCTACAAAAGTTGTTTCTGTAAAAAAAGACAAAAAAGGTGCCACTGTTGAAGTTGAAGGAGTTGCTGATGGTAAAAAAGAAACTCTATCTGCTGATGTGGTTTTAGTTGCGATTGGTCGTCGTCCTAACACTGAAAATTTAGGCTTAGAAAATGTTGGAATTAAAACTAATCAACGCGGATTCATTGAAAATAATCACTTAAAAACTTCAGTTGATAATATTTATGTAATTGGCGATGTAACAACTGGCCCAATGCTTGCTCATAAAGCTGAGGATGAAGGTGTTGCTGCAGCAGAAATGATTGCTGGGCAGAAAGGTCACGTTAATTACGACGTAATTCCAAACGTAATTTATACTTATCCAGAAATTGCCTCTGTTGGCAAAACAGAAGAAGAATTAAAAGCGGCTGGCATTGAGTATAAAGTTGGCAAATTCTCAATGATGGCAAACTCAAGAGCGCGTGCTACATTTGACGAGCAAGGCTTTGTAAAAATTCTAGCTTGCGCCAAAACTGACCGAGTTTTAGGTGCTCACATTATTGGTCGCGAGGCTGGAAACACTATTCATGAAGTTGTGATGACTATGGAATTTGGCGGTTCTGCGGAAGATATTGCCAGATCTTGTCATGCCCACCCAACTTATAATGAAGCGGTTAAAGAAGCGGCTTTAGCTGTGGATAAAAGACAGATTCATAGTTAGATTAATAAAATTCTATCCGAAGAAGTAAGGCGGGACTAAATCTTGTCTTACTTCTAAAAAAAATACTAACACCAAACTACAACCCAAATGCAACATCACCTTAAAACTCAAAGTTTTTTTGTTTTTTGTTTTATTATTTTTTCTACAAAAAATCTTTACGCACTCACTATTAGTGAAGCTGCATATAACTATACCACCTCTTCTAACATTTCAGAAAACACTACCAGCGGACTTTATAGTAACTTTGCTGGAACAGAAATTTCTCCAAGAACAATTACTAATTCTCACATCATTACAACAACTGGCAGTAGCACCAACGGTTATGGAATCAGAGCTACTAAAGATTACAATAATATAACCAACGCCTTTGGATCTGAAATTATTACCAATGGAAATTCTGGGCGTGGAATTAGCGTTTTTGACAATTCAAACATTACTAACGCTGGCAGCATAATAACTTATGGTTCAACGGCTTATGGAATTCATGCCCGAAGCAATAGTAGCGTTATTAACTCTGGATCAATTACCACAAATAATACTTCTTCATCTTATGGTATTTATCTTTCAGGCGATAATAGTTCTGCTAATAATTTAGGAACAATTTCAACAAAAACTTATGGCATTTACAGTGATGCAAATTTTATCACTATCGATAATTCTGGCACAATAAACACAAACACTGGCTCTTCAGCTCACGGCATTTTTGTTAGCGCAGGAGGATCATCAACTGCCAGTTCCTCAAACCACTCAACAATAAATAATAGCAAAATAATTAACGCCAACGCTAACGGCATATATACAAAAGATGCTTACACAGAAATTAATAATTCTGGCACAATAACAAGTGGCACTTCATCAAGCTCTTATGGCATCAGAAATGAAGGTGCAAATTCAACAATAACAAATGATGGAACAATTAATTCTACAACCTACGCAATTAATAATTCAGGCATTGGAACAATTATTAATAACTCTGGAACAATAAATGGCGGAATAATTATTGGTGCTGGCACTTTAAATATTTTAGGAGGAAATATTAATGGTGTTGTTGATGGATCAGAAAATAGCGGAGATATAAATGTTAATGCTGATTTCACTCAAAGTTTTGCATTCCAAAATATTGATTTTCTTAACATAGCCACATCTACAAGTTTAATTTCAAAATCCGCAATTACTGCTAACGCAATCTCTCTTTTTTCTAATGCTACTTTAACAATTGAAAGTGGCTCATCAATTTCTGGAATAATTCGTGGCGCAAGTGAAGGAGTTGGCACTCTGAACATTGCGACTGATTTTACTTCATCTTCAGAAATTGGTGGCTCGAGCTATTCTTTAGCAAACTTAAACATTAATTCTGAATCTTCTCTTACCACAGCACACAACATTTACGCTGATAACATTCTTTTAAACGGCACATTAAATTTTAGCGATTCTGACAATTTAACTATATTTGGCGATGTTACCGGCGGCACAACAGGAACTCTTCATCTTGGCGTTTATAGCCAAATAATTGATGGCAATCTTACACTTAATAGTGGTGACAGCTTATCTACAAGCCTTGGCTCAAAAACAATTGGTAATATTTTAGTTAATCAAGCCGCAATAATTGATGCAAATTCTAAACTAAAAATCACTCCAACTACTGCTCAAGGCTATATTGTTAGTGGCACGCAATATACTCTTGTTAGTGGTTCAAGCGGCTCATCAATTAATGCAATTTCTAAAGAAAATATTTCAGTTAATGGACAAAACTCTAATATTTATGGTCTTTTAGAATTTAGCACCTCTAGCACTGGAGATTCTTTAATTTTAACAATTAATCGCCTAAGCGCAGCAAACGCTACTTCTAATAAAAATGCTCAAAATATTTACACTACAATTAATAATATCGGAGCAAATTCCTCTGGATCACTTTCTGATTTTCAAGGCTATTTAGATAGCAATGGCTTTACAGGGGAAGAATTAAACAAAGCCTTAAGACAAGTTTCACCACAATCAACAAAAGCCAACCTTGCCGCAATTTCAAATCTTGCCAATAATTCTTTAAATCCGCTTGAAGGTCGTTTACACAAATTGCGTCATCACGAAAAAAATGGTTTTTGGGTGCAAGGCTTGGGAAGTTCATCCACACAAAATGATGTTAATGACGACTTTGGTTATAAAATAATTTCAACAGGTGTTGCAATTGGTGCAGATAAAGAAATTTTACAAGACGCAACAATTGGCGCGGCTTTAAGTTATTCACGCTCTGATGTTAAATCTTTAGATAAATTGCAAAAAAATCTTATTAGCTCAAATCAACTTAGTATCTACAGAAGCGACAATTTTGCTGATTACTTTATCGATAGTTTTGCTGGTTTTGCTTGGAATATTTTTAGCTCAACTCGCTCAATCACGGCACTAGAAAAAAACGCCGCTGCTAGATTTTCTGGACAAAGCTACATTGCTAAAATTAAAGCTGGAAAAATTTTTACTATAAAAAATGGCTTCTCAATCACGCCTGATTTTTCACTAAATTTATTACATAACAAAATTGCCAGTTACAGCGAAAAAGGGGCGGATGAGTTGAATTTAAAAGTCTCGGCAATTTCAGCAAATTCTTTAGAAACTCGCGCAGGAATAAATTTTGGTTGGATTGGAAAAATTAAAGATATTTCTGAATTTGAATTATTTTCCACAACTCTAAAATTTTCTTACGGACGCGCTTTAATAAATGACAAACCAACCACAAAATCTAATTTCAGCGGTCAAGATACAGGTTTTGAAAACAAAATTTCACATCTCGATAATAAAAGCCTCAAAGCAGGAATTGAAATTGCTGCCTATCACAAAGAAGCCACAACTTTTAGCAGCAATTATGAATTTGAAAAACGCCCAAATTATAATTCGCATTTATTGTTATTTAAAATTCGTCAGGAGTTTTAGAGTTTGCGTAAATTAAAACCCAAAATGACGCAAAAATCTTACATCATTTTCAAAAAACATACGCAAATCAGTAATGCCATATTTCAACATCGCTAAACGCTCAACACCAATTCCAAAAGCAAATCCTTGATATTTTTTAGAATCAATTCCGCAATTTTTTAGCACATTTGGATGAATCATTCCGCAGCCTAAAATTTCCATAAATTTATCGCCCTTACCTATTTTAATTCTTCCTTGTTCAAGTGAATAATTAATATCAACCTCCGCTGATGGCTCAGTGAAAGGAAAAAAACTTGGGCGAAAACGTAATTCAACATTTTTTACTTCAAAAAACCTTTCTAAGAAGGTTTCCAAACACCATTTCAAATGTCCCATGTTAATATTTTCATCAACAACAAAACCTTCAAATTGATGAAACATTGGCGTGTGAGTTTGATCAGAATCACGACGAAAAACTCGACCCAAAGCCGCAATTTTCAAAGGCGGTTTTGAGTTTAACATTTTTCTAATTTGTGTGTTTGAAGTGTGAGTTCGCAGCAACAATTCAGAATTTTGTAAATAAAATGTATCTTGCATTTGACGCGCCGGATGATCTTGCGGCATATTTAGTGCTGTAAAATTATGAAAATCATCTTCAATTTCTGGACCCGATGCAAACTCAAAACCAAGATCTAAAAATATTTCTTCAATTTCACGCATCGCATTTGAAAGCGGATGAATCAAACCTTTTGTTTCTTGACGAAATGGCGCAGTTAAATCAATTTTTTCACCAGATAATTTTTGATTTAATTCTGCCATTTCAAAAACATCTTTAGCACTTTCAATTTTTCTAGTAACTTCATCACGCACCTGATTTACCTTAGCCCCAAAAGTTTTTTTCTCTTCAGCATCAAGATTTTTTAACTGAGAAAAAAGCTCAGTAACTCGTCCTTTCTTTCCTAAAAAATTTACACGAATTTCTTCTAATTGTTGGATGTTTGTAATTGCTAAAATTTGTGAATTGAAATCAGCAAGAAGTGTTTCTAAGTTAGTCATTGTTATTAGATTTTTTAAAAAATTTATCTCCAATAAAACTCCTCAACAATTTCATGTCAATCAATTGGTTTGGCGCATTTACACTTCTAAAAAAAGAAGTTCGCCGTTTTCTAAAAGTTTATCACCAAACTCTATTTTCTCCTGTAATTAACATTGTGCTATTTTTAGCGGTTTTTTCACTTTCTGTTGGTAATCATATTTCTGAGATTAATGGCGTTCCTTTCGCTATTTTTATGTCTGCAGGATTAATTATGATGGCGGCAATGCAAAATTCTTTTGCCAATTCTTCTTCATCTTTTGTGATGAGCAAAGTTATGGGTCATATTGTTGATTATTTAATTCCACCACTTGGAGCTTTTGAATTACTTTTTGCCTTTAGCGTTGGAGCAATTTTACGTGGCATTTGTGTTGCAATCGTTGCCTTTTTAACAATTTTAATTTTTGTTCCACTTAGTTTTTATTCAGCACCAATTGCTTTATTTTACTTATTTGGAGCCTGCATGTTTCTTGGCTTTCTTGGCGTTTTATGCGGAGTTTTATCAGAAACTTTTGATCAAATGTCAGCAATGACCAGCTATGTAATTACACCTCTCACATTTTTGTCAGGAACTTTTTATTCTACAAATTCTCTGCCTGAATTTTGGCGAAATGTTTCTCATTTTAATCCCTTCTTTTACATGATTGATGGCTTTCGTTTTGGAATGACTGGCCACAATGATGGCAATCTTTTAATTGGCGGTGTATATATTTTAAGCATCAATCTGATTTTAGGTGCTGTAATTTTTATTCTCATAAAAAGAGGTTACAGAATTAAGCACTAAAAAAACCCTTTTTAACCTCTGAAAAAAGAGTTGATTTTGGAATTATATTTTTTGAATAATCCCCAAAACTAACCCTGCTTTTAACAACACCACAACAAAATGAAAAACCCAAACACCCTAGACTATTTGCGCCTTGCTCGTAGTGAAAATATCGGAAAATCTACTTTTTTTCGTCTTATTGAAATTTTTGGCTCAGCTCAAGAAGCAATTAAACAATTGCCTGAATTTGCTTCCAGCGGAGGGTTAAAACGTCAAATCAAAATTTTTTCTACCGCTGAAGCAGAAAATGAAATTGCTAATACTCTAAAATTTGGCGCAAAAATTATAACTTTTGTAGATGAAGAATATCCCTACTTACTGCGCAAAATTCCTGATCCAGCACCAATTTTAACAGTAAAAGGAAACGTCGATTTTTTTACTCATGATACAATAGCAATTGTTGGCCCAAGAAACGCTTCTTTTGGAGCCATTGATTTTGCTAGAAAAATCGCCTTAGAACTTGGACAAAATTCAATCGTAACGGTTTCTGGTTTAGCTCGCGGTCTTGATTGCGCTGCACATCAAGGATCTATTTTAAGTGGCACAATTGCAGTAATTGCAGGCGGCATTAATAATATTTACCCCAAAGAAAATGCCAAACTTTATAACAGCATTTCTCAACAAGGCTTATTGGTTTCTGAAAACGCTTTTAATGCTCCTCCAAAAGGCGGAAATTTTGTACAACGCAATCGCATAATTTCTGGCATTTCTCTTGGCGTAATTGTTGTTGAAGCTAATTTAAAATCTGGCAGCTTAATTACTGCAAGATATGCAATTGAACAAGGTCGAGAAGTTTTTGCGGTTCCCGGCTCACCTTTTGATCCAAGATGTCATGGCACAAATCGCTTAATTAAAGACGGCGCCAAAATGCTCGAAAACATCGACGATGTTTTAGAAGAATTACCAAAATTAAAATTGCGTTCTCGTAAAATTGGAATTTTACGAGAACCAGAAGTAATTCCTTTTGCAACTCCAACTATAAAAATGCCTGATGATAAAGAGATCGCCAAAATTCGTAACGAAATTTATACAAGATTAAGCCATACACCAATTGGAATTGAAGAGATTATAATAGAACTACAAGCACCCACAAGACTTATAAACATTGCTTTGGTTCAACTAGAGCTTGCCGAGAAAATCACAGTAAATTTTGGCAAGGCATTTAAAAAATAAAGTTTGCTGAAATTGATTTTTCTAGGATTAGTTTTGAGTCATCTTCAAATACTTATTTTCTCTTAAAACATGAAAAAATTCGACAAATCAAAACTACCTTCGCGTTATGTTACCAATTCTCACGGTTGCGAAGGTCGCAAAACCATGCTCTACAACATTAAAACCGACCTTTATCCACATGGTTTAAATGACGAAGATTTAGCCGCTCCATTTGTTGGAGTTGTTAGTGCTTGGAACGAAGCTGCGCCTTGCAACATCGCACTTCAACGCCAAGCACAACCAGCTAAAAAAGGCGTGAAAGATTTTGGCGGAACTCCTCGAGAATTCACAACAATCACAGTTACTGACGGAATTGCCAATGGTCATCAAGGCATGAAATCTTCTTTAGCTTCGCGCGAAGTAATTGCCGATTCAATTGAAGTAACAATGCGCGGACATTGCTACGACGCATTAGTTGGAATTGCAGGTTGCGATAAATCTTTGCCTGCAATGATGATGGCAATGGTGCGTTTAAATGTGCCTTCGGTTTTCATGTATGGCGGCTCAATTTTACCTGGAAAATTCAAAGGCAAAGACGTGACAATTGTTGATGTATTTGAAGCTGTTGGGCAACGCGATGCAGGAAAAATGACCGAAGAAGATTTAAAAATTCTAACCAAAGCCGCCTGCCCTTCGGCTGGTGCTTGCGGCGGTCAATTTACCGCCAACACCATGGCATGCGTTTCTGAAGCAATTGGGCTTGCTTTGCCCGGATCTTCTGGAACTCCCGCGCCTTACGAATCGCGCGATGAATATGCTTATCAATCAGGAAAAGCGGTGATGAATTTAATCGAAAAAAACATTAAACCGCGCGACATCGTTACCAGAAAAGCTCTTGAAAACGCTGCAACAATTGTTGCTGCAACTGGCGGATCAACCAATGCCGTTTTGCATTTACCAGCAATTGCCAACGAATGCGGAATTGATTTTGACATTTTTGAAGTTGGAAAAATTTTCAAAAAAACTCCCTACATTGCCGACATGAAACCGGGTGGAAAATATGTTGCCAAAGATCTTTTTGACGTTGGTGGCGTGCAAATGGTTTTAAAAGTTTTGCTTGATGCGGGCTACATTCACGGCGATTGCTTAACCGTTACTGGCAAAACCATGGCTGAAAATTTGGCAGAAATTAAATTTAACGAAAATCAAGATGTGGTTTATAAACCAGAAAAACCACTTTCTCCAACTGGCGGCGTTGTTACTTTAAAAGGCAATTTAGCTGAAGATGGCGCAGTTGTTAAAATTGCTGGAATGCAAAATGATGCTTTGGTTTTTACTGGCTCAGCTTTGTGTTTCGATTCAGAAGAAGAGTGCTTCAAAGCCGTTGAGCAAAAAAAATATAAAGAAGGCGATGTTTTGGTTATTCGCTATGAAGGACCGCGTGGCGGACCGGGAATGCGCGAAATGCTAGCAACCACCGCAGCAATTTACGGGCAAGGAATGGGCAATAAAGTTGCCTTGATTACCGACGGCAGATTTTCTGGCGGAACTCGCGGATTTTGCATTGGTCACGTTAGCCCAGAAGCTGCCGTTGGCGGCATGATCGCGCTTTTAAAAGATGGCGACAAAATCACTATTGATGCAATTAGAGGCACAATTGATGTTGCGCTATCTGAAGTTGAAATTGCCTCTCGCAAAGCCGCTTGGAAGCCAAGAGAAAATGATTATCAATCGGGAACTTTGTGGAAATACGCGCAAACTGTTGGCTCGGCAAGATTCGGCGCAGTTACGCATCCGGGAGCTAAAAAAGAAAAAATTTCTTACGATAAAATTTAAATGAGTTTATCTCACAAAAAATCAGTTCTTGGGCTAAAATGGCATCAAAAAACTTTTGACGAACGTCACGCAACTGCGATTTATCAACGCTTTGGCCTGTCCGAAGTTTTAAGCAATTTGCTTGCCGAGCGCGAAATTACGCTTGATGAAATTGAAAATTTTCTTGAACCAAAAATAAAAACCGCTCTGCCAAATCCATTCGAATTAAGTGGCATGAATGAAGCTGTTGAGCATGTTATTTCGGCAATTCGCAATAAGAAAAAAATCACCATTTTTGCTGATTACGACGTTGACGGCGCAACTTCTGCCGCAACGCTCAAACGCTTTTTTCGCGAAATTGGAGTTGATGCAAATATCTACATTCCCGATCGCGTCTTAGAAGGATATGGCCCAAATTCACAAGCTTTGCTAAACCTAAAAAAAAGTGGCACCGATTTAGTAATTACACTCGATTGTGGAACGGTTGCTTTTAAACCACTGGAAGATGCCGCTGCCGTTGGCTTAGACATTATTGTTATTGATCATCATCTTGGAGTTCTTGAAAAACCTAAATCTATTGCGGTGATTAATCCAAATTTACTCGATGAAAAATTTCCGCATAAAAATCTCTGCGCCGCTGGAGTAACTTTTTTATTTGCCGTTGCTGTGAATAAAAAATTACGCGACGAAAATTTTTATCTATCGCGCAAAGAACCAAATCTTTTAAATCTTCTTGATCTCGTTGCGCTTGGAACTGTTTGCGACGTAATGTCTTTAACTGGCTTAAATCGAGCTTTTGTGGCGACTGGGTTAAAGATTTTAAAAAACAGAAAAAACTTAGGCTTGCGAGCAATTTGCGATGCGGCTGGGCTTGACGAAGAGCCAAACGCTTATCATTTAGGGTTTGTTATTGGTCCGCGGATTAACGCTGGCGGACGCGTTGGAAAATCGGATTTAGGCGCGAGAATTTTATCGAGCGAAAATGAAGAAGAAGTAAAAACAATTGCCCTGCAACTTGAAGAGCTAAACAAACAAAGAAAAGAGATTGAATCGCAAGTTTTAGAAGAGGCAATTCAAGCTCTAGAAAATGGTGCAAATGGCTTTAGCAAAAATGATCCGATAATTTTTGCCATGTCAAAAAATTGGCATCAAGGCGTGATTGGAATTGTTGCCTCACGCTTAAAAGATCTTTACAACAAACCAGTAGCCGTGATTGCAATTGACGACGAAGCCAAGAAAGGCAAGGCTTCTTGTCGTTCAATTTCTGGAATTGATTTTGGCGGCGAAATTTTAAAAGCCCGTTTTGCTAATTTATTAATTGAAGGCGGAGGTCACGCAATGGCTGGCGGCTTCTCAGTTTTGCCAGAAAAAATTCTGGAACTTCATCAATTTTTTTGCAAAAACTTGAGAGAAAAAGTCGCCGAAATTACCGCCGAAAAAACTGCTGAATTTGACATCGCACTAGACCTTCCACAAGTAAATATCGAATTATTAAAAGAACTGGCAAAGCTTGAGCCGTTTGGCGTTGGCAATCAACGTCCAAAATTTATTCTGCGCGATTTGCAAAAAATTAAAGCCAACTTAATTGGCAAAACTGGCGAACATATTAGCGGGATTTTTTCTTCAAAAAGCGCGATCGGATTTAATGGACAAATTCAAGCTGTAGCCTTTAGAAGTTCTAACACGGCAATTGGAGAAATTTTATTAAATCCAAAATTCACCAAAGAAATAGACCTTGTTGGAACTCTAAATATCAACAATTGGATGGGAGTTGAGAAAGTGCAGATGATTATTGAGGATATTTTGATTAACCAATAAAGATTACCTTTCGAAGTTACAATTTACTGCTTTCAATCAGATCAACAATTTGTTTTTTAGCTTTCGATTTTTCTGTTAATTCTGATAAATTACCTATTAAGAGACTGTCGCGTAAATCAACTCCTTTTTAAAAACTCCAATGCAGAGCTTTTATTTTGCAAAATTCTAAGATTCCTAAATGCGAACCTTCAATTCCAAAACCTGAATGTTTAATGCCGCTAAATGGCGCAACTTCGGTGGCAAAAGATGGCTCGTTAATTCCTACCATTCCAAATTCTAAAGCGTCAGCAACGCGCCAAATGCGTGACTGATCTTGACTGTATATATAAGAACCCAAGCCGTATGGCGTATTGTTTGCCAAAGAAATAACTTCTTCTTCGCTTTTAAACTTTTGAATTGCTGCAACCGCACCAAAAATCTCTTCATTGGCAATTGCCATTTGTGAATTCACTTTTGTTAATACAGTTGGTGCAAAAAATTGCCCTGAAACTTTTTTGCCGCCAATTTCACATTTTGCGCCATCTTTTAATGCTGTAGAAATTAAACTCTCAACTTTAAAAACTGCATTTTGTGAAATCATCGGACCCATATTTGAAGAGCTTTCAAAGCCATCGCCAACTTTTATTTTTTGCACTTCAATCAAAAGTTTTTCCACAAATTCATCGTGAATTTTTTCTTCAATAAAAATACGATTTACACAAGTGCAAGCCTGTCCGCCATTTCTAAATTTGGCGTGCATTAATCCAGAAATTGCTTTTTCTAAATTCGCATCAGCAAAAACAATAAATGGTGCCGAGCCGCCAAGCTCTAATGAAATACGCTTTAAATCATTGGCGCATTGTTGATTTAATAATTTCCCAACTTTGGTCGATCCGGTGAAACTAATTTTGCGAATTTTTTGATTAGTACAAAATTCTTCACCAATTTTTTGGGCATCTCCTGTAACTACATTGAATACACCGTCAGGAATTCCAGCTTGCTGCGCCAAAACCGCCAAAGCCAATGCTGAAAATGGTGTCAATTCAGAAGGCTTTAAAACAACCGAACAGCCTGCAGCCATTGCTGCTGCGGCTTTGCGCGTGATCATTGCTGACGGAAAATTCCACGGAGTAATTGCCGCCACAACGCCAATTGCCTGATATTGCGTGATGATTTTTTGATTTTCTTTTGGTGCTAAAATTACATCGCCACGAATTCTTTTTGCCTCTTCAGCAAACCACTCAACAAAATTTGCGCCGTAAAGAATTTCGCCGCGCGCTTCAGATAAAGGTTTTCCTTGCTCCGAAGTTAAAATTATCGCGAGATCATCCTGATTTTCTAAAATTAATTCATACCATTTATGCAGAATTTTAGCGCGTTCTTTGCCAGTTAATTTTTGCCATTTTGACAAAGATTTTTCTGCTGAATTTATTGCTTCTTGAACTTGAGAAATTTCAAGATTTAAAACCTTGCCAATTGATGCCTGAGTTGATGGATTAAAAACCTCAATGTAATTTTTTGAATCAACAAATTTTCCGCCAATAAAATTTTTTTCTTGAAAAAGATTTTGGTTTTTTAATTTCATAATTTTTTAAAAATGATTCGCATGTCCTATTGGCATGGGAAAAAATATTAATTTTGGAGCAAAATGAGTAGAAGACGACAACAACGTTTATCCACAGTGCATGACTACATTTCACAAAGACCGCCATTTTTTTCTCCATCCTCCAACAGACCTCGCTCCACAAGATCAGACAATACAACAACGCCAATGGATCAAACGGTAGATGCTGCCAATCTTACTCAAGAACAAAATATACAAATACCAATGGATTGTGAACAATCTGATGCCTTACTAACAACACCAAGTGCAGCAAGAGCAACAAATCTTAGTCAGCAAGAGAATGGATTGCCGATAACTTCGCAAACACAAAGATAGTAAGAAATTTTTATCGCACTTTCAATAAGCGGTCAAAAGCATATCGGCTCTCGTTACTTAACAAAGCTAGCTCTGCCAACCCTTCTTACCACTTCTTCTTTTCCCAAAATTTCAACTACGTCAAAAATTCCGCCTGCTGAAGATGAAGAAAAGGTTAAAATAATCCGAAGCAAAGGCCCGAAGTCTTTAATTTTTATGCCTTTAGCGGCGGCGAATTCGTTGAGAGAATTTTTAATTCCGTCGTGATTCCATTCAGACAAATCGGTAAAAACTTTTTGTAAATCGAGAATTAAAGATTTTTTTTCAGCGATAATTTTTTGACTTTCCGCATCAAATTCGGCAGAAAAATTGTCGCGATAAACTTCTAGGTTTTTTGCTAAATCTGTTAAAATCTCAGATCTTTCTTTGATTAATTTGATGGCACGAACGAAGCGAGTTTTTGCGGCAACTGACCCCTCACCCCAACCTTTGTCCTCAAGGGGAGAGGGAGTTAAATCGAGTAATTCTAAATCATCTTTTTCTTTGATGTAATGCTTGTTCAAAGATTTCAGTTTCACAAAATCAAAACGCGAAGGCGACTTGCCAACCTTTGCTAAATCAAACCACTTAATTGCTTCTTCATCAGAAATAATTTCGGCATCGCCATGCGACCAACCAAGTCGCAGCAAATAATTGCGCATGCTTTCGGGCAAATATCCCATCGCTTTGTAATCAATCACTGAAGTTGCACCATGACGCTTGGAAAGCTTGGCACCGTCAGCTCCGTGAATTAGCGGAATATGCGCGAATTCTGGAACTTTCCAGCCCATCGCTTCATAAATAACTTTTTGTCTGAAGGCGTTTGTTAAGTGATCGTCGCCACGAATTATGTGCGTGATTTTCATGTCAAAATCATCAACTACAACCGCCAACATGTAAGTTGGCGTGCCGTCGCCGCGCAACATTACCAAATCATCAAGCTCAGAATTTTTAACACGAATTTCGCCTTGAACTAAATCTTTAATAATAGTTTCGCCTTCAAGCGGTGCCTTGATGCGGATCACTGGTTTTACGCTTGAAGATTGCGATAAAACTTTGTCGCGCCACGGACTTTTAAAGCGGAACACCTCGCCTTTTTTTTCGGAATTTTTGCGCATTTCATCGAGCTCTTCGGCGGAAGTGTAGCAGAAATAAGCCTGATTTTTTTCGAGCAATTCTTCGGCAACTTTTTTGTGACGCGCTAAATTTTTTGACTGCAAAACAAAATCACCATCATGCTTCAAGCCAAGCCAATCAAGACCTTGCAAGATTGCGTCAATCGCTTCTTTGGTTGATCTTTCTTTGTCGGTATCCTCAATTCTCAGCAAAAATTTGCCGCCATTATGCTTGGCAAAAAGATAATTAAACAAAGCGGTACGCGCACCACCAATATGCAAATATCCAGTTGGAGATGGAGCAAAACGAACAATTACAGACATATTAAAATTTTTAGTTTTGGTTTCTTGACAAAGAAGCTAGGCAAAAACATATTTAAAAACTGTTCCTTATTCAAAGACAATCAAAAAGACCAAAAACATGGCAACTGCAGCAAATACAACTGATATCGGCTCACGCCTTTTAGAAAAAAAAGTTATTTCTGAAGATCAATTAGCAATTGCACAAAAAGAACAAGCACGACTTAAAGATGCCAAAACACTTGGTGCAATTTTGGTAGAAATGGGTTTTATTTCTGAAGGTGCGCTTGGAGAAATTTTAAACGAATCAACTGGTATCAAAAAATTTGATATTAAATCTTCAATTATTGATTCAAAACTGGTTAAAAAAGTTCCTAAAGATTTTGCTACGCACAATAAATTAATCCCCGTTTCTTACACTGCTGATTCAATAACTATCGGCATGTCAGACGTTTTTGACATCATTGCTATTGATCAAGTTCGTAGATATTTTCCACCAAATTTTCGCTTAAATCCAGTTTATGTTCCTGAAGCGGAAATCATGAATGCAATCGGTCAATATTACGATTACGAAATGTCGATTGAAGGAATTTTAAAAGAAATTGAATCAGCAGGAACCGACAAAATAAACGACGAAACACAATTGCGTGGCGACTATAAAAGTCCGATGGTGCGTTTAGTTGACGCAATTTTAACTGACGCTGTTCACCGTGGCGCATCAGATTTACACTTTGAACCCGAAGCTTTGTTTTTGCGTATTCGTTATCGTATTGACGGAAAAATGGTTCAAATTCGCTCTATTCACAAAGACTATTGGCCAGCAACTTCGGTACGTATCAAAATTATGTCGGGCATGAATATTGCCGAAAGTCGTAAACCACAAGATGGGCGTATTAACTCAGAAATTCTGGGTCGTAAAATTGACTTTCGTGTTTCAACTCAGCCAACAATTCACAGCGAAAATATTGTAATGCGTATTTTGGACGAGAAACAATCTATCTTGTCCTTAGAAAAACTTGGTTTTTCTGAACATAATATGACCATGCTTAAAAAACTTGTGCAACGTCCAGAAGGCGTGGTTGTTTTAACCGGCCCTACAGGTTCTGGTAAAACCACAACTCTTTACACGGTTTTAAGCTACATCAACTCGATTGATAAAAATATTATGACTCTTGAGGATCCAGTTGAATACCGAATTCCTCTGATTCGTCAATCAAATATTAGAACTGATGTTGGTATGGATTTTGCCTCTGGTATTAAAGCCTTACTTCGTCAAGATCCTGATGTGATTCTAATTGGTGAGGTGCGTGATAAAGATACAGCTATCACCGCACTTCAAGCTGCGATGACTGGTCACCAAGTATATACTTCGTTACACACTAACGACTCTTTAGGCGCGATTCCACGTTTAATGAATATGGGCGTTCCTAATTATCTAATGGCTGGATCAATGATTTGTGTTGTTGCTCAGCGTTTAGCAAGAAAACTTTGCCCACATTGCAAAAAAGAACATCCTCTTGATGTATTTGAAAAAAGACTTTTAGGGCCTAAATATTCAAACATAGACAAAATTTTTAAAGCAGTTGGTTGCGAGAAGTGCCGCGGTGGCTATAAAGGTCGCGTGGTAATCGCTGAAGTTTTACCATTTGATCGTGAATTAGACGAACTAGTTGCCAGCAACGCGAACCGCAAACAAATGCTAGAAATGGCTTTAAAAAATGGTTTTGTTCCAATGGTTGAAGACGGCCTACAAAAAGTTATTGCTGGAATCACCGACTTAAAAGAATTAATGCGTGTTGTTGATATGACTGATCGCATGAACTAAAAAATTATGACTCAACTTTCTAAATCTAATAAATTTCTAAGCGAAGGTCTGGTTGATATTTCGCAAACAACAATTGATCGACCTTACAGCGAAACCACAGAAAACATACAAATCACGGTTTGGCCAGAATTTATTGACAGCAAAACTAGTGGATCTGGAGATATTTTTATTTGGGCTTATCATGTTCGAATTGAAAATCACAGCAGCGAATCCGTAAAATTAATGAATCGCTACTGGCGAATAATTGATGAAAAAGGCATTACTCAAGAAGTTAAAGGCGAAGGTGTGGTTGGAGAAAAACCAACTATTGAAGCTGGTTCGTTTTATCAATATAGCAGCGGAACTCATTTGCGTTACGGATCGGGAATTATGATGGGTCATTATCAAATGCAAAAAGCCAGTGGCGAAATTTTTAACGCTAAAGTTCCTACTTTTTCTTTGGATATTCCAGACATTAAAGCCTTAATTAACTAATGCTAACCCTAGCTTTTGACACAGCTTTCTCTGGCTTTTCAGTTGCCATTACTTCTGGTCAAAAACTTATTGATCAAAACATAATTACTGAAAGCGGCAGACAGTCTGAATTATTAATTCCTGAAATTGAAAAGTTGTTAAAAATTAACAACCTTACCTATCACGATTTAGAGTTAATTGCTACCACCAATGGTCCCGGAAGTTTTACTGGAACACGTATTGGATTAACTACAGCTCGCACCCTTAAACTTGCTACAAATTTACCTCTGATTTTAGTTAATTCGTGCGAAACAATTGCCTACAAACATCGTCAAAAATTAGAAAAAATTTTTGTATTAATTGATGCTAAAGCGGGAGATTTTTTTTATAGTTATGCTGGAGAAAATCCATGTTTAGCACGCTCTGATGATCTTCTTAAAATTTTTCCGAAAGAAAATTTCTTTCTTTGTGGATCAGGAAAAAATATCGCTGCAGAAATCCTTAAAAACACAGATTTCAAATTCGAAATATCTAAAGAAGAAGATGAAGTTGAAGCCCAATTTGTTGCTTTTTTAGCTTTTGAAAAATTTCAAGAAAACTTATCTGCCAATAAAAATCTTGATCCAATTTATTTGCGAGAACCAAGAATTAGCGAAAGAAAGAAATAAAATGACCTAAAGCGGATGCTAGAAAGGCGAAGGTTTTTGGAGGCCGGGGTCGGAATCGAACCGACGGATAAAAGCTTTGCAGGCTCTTGCATTACCACTTTGCTACCCAGCCAAATTTTTTTGCAGGAGTTAAACTTAAATATTAATTTTCAATATTACAAGCTCTTCACTTTAAAAAACCCAGAATTTAAAAAAGGTTTTTATTTCAATTTTTCAATTCCTCATGAGCCACAAACTTTATTTAGAAAAGTTTAAAAATATTTCTTCCAAAGACATTTCAAAAAAAATCAAAAATGATTGTGAAAAATTCACTAAAGTTTTGCGCAGCGAAATTAAGAAAAAAAACATCGCTTCAATTGATGCTGTATTTGGTTTAGAAGATCTAAAAACTTTTGAAAAACTTGCCAAAAAAATTACTTCTTACAAAAAAATTCTTGTTCTTGGAGTTGGTGGATCAAGTTTGGGCGGCAAAACCTTAGCAGCTTTAAAACATCAAAATAAATTAGAGTTTTTAGAATCAATTGACCCAACAACAATCCAAAATTCTTTGGAAAATATCGATTTTAAAAACACCTTTTTTTTGGTGATCAGCAAATCTGGAGAAACCATTGAAACCATTTGTCAAACCTTGATAATTCTTGACAAAATCCAAAAACTAAAAATTAAAAACTTCGCTAAACAATTTTTATTTATTACTGAATCGCAAACAAATTCTGTTGCCAAAATTGCTCAAAAAATTGGTGCTGAAATTGCTAACCATCCCAATAATATTGGTGGTCGATATTCTTGTTTTTCAATTGTTGGAATGTTGCCAGCCCTACTTGTTGGACTTGATGCTAAAAAAATTCGCGCTGGAGCAAAAAAAGTTTTGGAAGATTTTTTTAACAGCAATCAAATTACCAATTCTTGTGCAATACAACTAAGCCTTTACCACCAAGGTTTTACCAGCAATGTTGTGATGCCTTACATTGATAATTTAAAAAATTTTACTGATTGGTACCGCCAAATTTGGGCGGAATCTTTAGGCAAAAAAGGTTTTGGCTCCACACCAATAAATTCAATGGGAACAGTAGATCAACACAGTCAATTACAGCTTTATTTAGAAGGCCCAAAAAATAAATTTTTTACCTTCGTTACTCAAAAAAAACACCCTAACGATTTTGCAATTAAAGATTTACCTTCTTGCGCCACGCTTTTTGGCGGCAAAAAAATTAGCGACATTGTTAAAATTGAACAAGACACAACGATTGAAGTTTTAAATAAAAAGAAATTGCCAATTCGTGTTTTTGAAATTGAAAAACTAAATGAAGAAGTTTTGGGCGGCTTGATGATGCAAATGTTTTTAGAAACAATTTTAGTTTCTTATGTTGAAGGCATAAATCCATTTGACCAGCCAGCAGTTGAATTACGCAAAGATCTAGCAAAAAAACTTTTGAAAAAAAATGTCTAAAAAAAACTCTCTGATTTTTTTATTAGCTGCTGCAATTTTCGCTCTTGCTTTTGCGTATATTTCGCAATTTGTTTTTGGGCATGAGCCTTGCATTTTGTGCCTTTATCAACGCCAGCCATTTTTTGCAATAATTGCAATTACCACTGTTGCTTTAGTATTTTTTAAATCAGAAAAAATCAGAAATTTTGCTTTAAATCTTTGTCTTTTTTTTCTTCTTCTTAATTGCAGCCTAGCATTTTACCACGTTGGCGTAGAGCAAAAAATATTTGCTGGACCAACAACTTGTTCAACAACAAATAACCTTAATGAAATAACCGATCTTGCTGAATTAGAAGCAGCATTGGCTAAAACCAAAGCCATTAGATGCGATCAACCCACTTTCTTCTTTTTAGGATTATCAATGGCAGCTTGGAATTTTATTTTTTGCCTAGGGTTGATTTTATCTGTAGTTCTAACTCGAAAAAAAACTATTTAAACTTCACCGTAGTTTTAATTTCTTTACCTAAAGTTTTGCAAACACCAGTTGAGCAATCAGTTAACAAAGCATTAATAATTGTATCGTAAAGTTTAAATAAATCTGTTGGCCCTTTTGTTGAAAAAGGCACCAAAACCACTCGAGTTTTTGCAGTATCTCGCAGCCACAACATTGATCTTTTATCTTCAAAGCCAGCAAAAATAATTGCTTCAATTCGATTAGCCTTCAAAGAATCGGCAATAGAGTGAAGCCTTAGAACATCGGGTTTTTTGCCAGTTTCTGGATCGTAAATTGTAGCAATATTAATTTTTAACCAATCCGCTAAATAAACCCAAGAATTGTCATTTGCTAAAAATGATATTCCTTGCAGAGATTTGGCTTTTTCTTCCCAAGTGATTATTGATTCTTTTAATTTTTTAACAAAAACCTCAAGATTGCTCTGATAAAAATCAGCGTGCAGTGGATCAATTATTTTCACACGGCGCGTAAACTCGGCAGCAATTTTAAAAAGATTGTTTGGATTTAAATGAACTCTAACGCCCGAAGTTAAATATTTATATTTCACGTCAATATTTTGCAGTTTTTCAGCGTAGTCATAGGCAAACATTAAACTATTTTTATCGGTTACAGCCGCCAAATTATTGCTCTCATTAATCAAACGATTTAGCCATTTTTTTTCTAAATCTCCACCTGTGCAAAAAATTAATTTTGCTCTTCTTGCTGGCACAACTAAAGCTGATTTTACAGTCACCAATTGCGGATTTTGATTCGCATTTGTTGCAACATCAATGTCCATTTTATCTTGCACAATCACTCGTGCCAAACTTGCCCACTCTGGCTCGCAAGCGAAAATTGAAAGTTTTGCTTGCGCTGGATTTGCCAACAAAATTAAGGAAATGATCAGCAGAATTTTTTTCATTTTAATTGGAAATTTTTTTTAATTATTTGGCTCAGTTACCCCTCACTAAGCATATTTACCCCTCACCCTAACCCTCTCCCACAAGGGGAGAGGGAATTCTACCGAGTTTGTTTTAACTTTGAATCTAACAAATTTCTCGATCCAGTTCCCTTGTGGGAGAGGGTTAGGGTTAAGCAAAGTTTTTAGCGCACCGAAAAATTAACCGCAATGTCTTGCGTTGAATCTGAATTGGCGGCCGAAAACTTCCAACGTTTTAAACTTTTTAACAGCAAACTGTTTAATTTTGGATTGGCGCAAGGCTGAATTAATTCAACTCGCAAAACTTCTCCGCTTGCCGCAACGTAAAAACGGGCTACCGCCTTACTGTTAAAAGCCTCAACTCGCAACTCTTCGGGAATTTGCGGCAGCGGATGAAATGTTGGCTCAAGGTTTTTAGTCGAGTGCTTTGCTTCATTTTCTTCCAATTTTTCTTCAGGCAAATGCACGTGATCTGAGGGTTTGTGTGTATCTTTTTTTAAACGCACTTTTTCACTTTTTTGATTTGGCGATTTTTCTTGGGCAGCAGAAATTAACTCTATTTCCAAGGTCACTTCTGGCTGAGAATTTGTTTTGGAAGAAGAAAAATAAAGAGACGAAAAAAGCAAAAGATGCAGCAAAAAACTTGCCCAAAAAGCAAGGTGTTTTTTGTGATTTTTTGTGATTTTTTCAATTGCCATTTCGTCCTTTAAATTATTGGCTTTGTGACCATTTAAAACAAATTTTCGCCTCGAGGAGAAAATTGCTAAAAACAGATTTAAATTTGCCTATTTGTGATTACAATTTGATGTGTGAACATGTCGAGAAAAAACTCTTTGACCACTTTTTGGCTGAACACTATTTGGAACAGAAAATTGCTTTAACAAATCTGCTGCACTTCCACAATAAATTTGATCTGGATCTGCTTTTGCTTCAACCTTAGTATCTACAAAATCAGTTTGAACTCCAACGTTATTTTCGGTTTTTACGATCTCTCCAAATTCAATTTGGTTTTCATTTTTCTGCGACAAATCTGGGCTAAAAGGAACGGTCAAATTTTTGTGAGAAATCAAACCGCTAATTTTATTTGCTTGCTCACCAACCAAATCAAAAGCGTAGTGCAAATAATTGATTGGCTCGTGATGAAGATTTTCAAACATTTTTGATCCTTGTTGCGCGTAAATAAAAAAAGGTGCAGCAGCAATTCCCAAGTGAGTTGAATTTTCTGCCAAGTTAAAACCAGCAAAAAAGTTTTTAAAGCCTTCGGTTAATTCTGCGCCACCACCCATGTTTTTGTACATTTCTTCAAGTTGCAGCCACCTGAACAAGTGATCCGGAAAATTAGTAACGTAATCTGAATAAACTTCTTTTTGCCCAGTCACCTTTTCGTAAATCGCGCTTGCCAAAAGAAGCGAACCAATCACCACCGCCGCTAAAAAAACTTGCTCTCCAGTTGGCATGTGTGGCAGAGATTCTGCAATTCTTTCTTCAAAAGAAACTAGACCTGCATCTATTTTTAAAAGTAGCGCGGCATTTTTTACATCTTTGCTTGGCTGACTTAAAAGCACGCCGTCGCGAGCAAAAAAATCGCAAAATTCATTGGTCAATTTCCCCAAATCACTTCCTGAGTTTTCTTTGTTGTAAACCTGCTCGTAAGCCCGCAGCATTAAGAAAATATCGTTAAGACTTTGATTGTAATCGCGCCGAAACAAAGCATTAATTTCTCTTGGATTTTTTACGATTTCGCCAATCAAAGAATCGATTTCCGATTTTAATCTCTCTTCCGCTTTATTGTCTTGATAAGCGAGCTGCCTTTTTCTCAATCCGCGCCACATCTCATTTTCGTGAAATAATGGTCGCAATTCTTGCAATATTTTTAGAGCTTTTTTGTGGTCGTAAAAAGAGCCGCTAATTTCAATTTGCTCTTCACCAACCTCTAAATCTACATCTCCTTCTTGCACTTGAATGTTTTGTGTCTCGCCCTGAGTAAGCTGAGCGCAATATTTGTAAATCTCTTCCAAGCCAGATTTAGCTTTGTCAAAAGCAAGAGTTCCGGCAAAAGCGGGGGCAGCAAGAATAAAAGAATGCGACAGATTTTCTAAAACTCCGTTGACTAACACAAAAAAAGCCATTGCTTCGGTTGATGCACCAATATTGTCGCGCACCGCATTGGCAGTTTTTTGATCCTCCGCCGCTCGCAAGAAAAGCTGCAAAGTGCCAAGAATCATTCCAACAACAATTAGTGACGGCATTGCCTTTCTAGCCGATCCAGCAATTTCAACCAAAGGCTCAACCGAATCTTGCCAACCAAGGTTTAGCATTTGTCGCGCCTTGTTGTAAGTGCTTTGATGGCTTTCTAAAATTGTTTTTGCTTTGTCTTTTGTGCTGCGTAACTGAAACTTTTCAATTAGATAATTTTTGGCATCCGACATCAGGCGAATTTCTTCACCAAATTTTTTGCCGTGCAAAGTTTCCTTCACGCCGAAAAACTCGTTAAATTCTCGACTCCGACTGGAAACAAAATTTCTGCCACCACTAATTTGATCTTGCGCTTTGTGAAGAGCACTCAAAGTAAATAAATGATCGCGATGAATTGGATCTTGCTCGTTAAAATCTTCAGAAAGCACAACTTCAATCGCCTTTCTGATTAATTTCTGCGCAAACAAAGAATGGCCAGACAATTGAAACTGATCTTCAAGATGAGAATGACAAGCGCATTCAAACCTAGAAACATTGCTTCCCAGCGCTTGCCAGAAAGCAAAGCTGGAATTGACATTAGCCAATTCCAGCGTCATTAAATTTTTATTCACCGTTTAAAACGACTTGCTAGCAATTAAGTAGAAAGTTCGTCTCATGCCGTATTGCGAAGCGTTAACGCCAATGCCTGATCCGCTGCTAAAACGGTAAGTTTCGTCAAGCAAGTTGGTGGCGGCAACACGCAAATTAACTTTTCCTAAATTCGCCAAGTTAAAATCACGAGAAACCGCGCCATTTAAAACAAAGTAAGCTGGCATTGTGTTACGATTATTTTCTCCAGTTCTTAAGCCAGAGCCGTAAATTACGTCACCCAAAAACTTCGTGCCAAATAAATTGTAAGCGGCGCCAATTGATGCGGTGATTGTTTGCAAATGATCTGGAGCAACATTGTGCTTAGAAATATATTCCAGCTCTTCTGCTTCGTGAATAAATTGATTAGAAATAATATTTCTGGCGTAGGCCTTTTGCACCGCAAGATTGAAGTAAGAATCAAATTTTCCCTCACGATAATTTGCGCTAAATTCAGTACCAAAAACTTTGCCCTGCTGAAAGTTAAACGGCACGTAAATCAAAGCATTTCCAAACTGATGTTCGTCAAGCATGTTTCTGATTTTTTTGTAATAACCGTCCAATCCTAAAGTCAGATTTTTTGTTGCTTGATGCGAAATTCCCAAATCAAAATAGCTAGTTCTTTCGGCGCGAAGATTGCCGTAAGACGACAAATTTCCCTCGGCTTCATTGGTTGTGCCAGCAAAGTCGTTTAGTGAAGTTTGCGACATTTTGGCAACTGGCGCTGGCGTAAAATAACGCGAGAAACCAGCGTGCAATTTGGTTTTTTTGGTTAAGTCGTAAGTGGCATTTAAACGCGGACTTAGCTGCGATTCGTTAACATAAGCACGAGCAGCGTCAAAACGCACTCCGTAATTGACGGTTAATTTATCCAAAGCCTTCCATTCATTTTGCAAATAAGCACTGTAAACTTGCGAGGTTTTATTGCCCAATTCATTGATCTGGCGCGGATCAATTGACTGGTCACCAGTAAATTCATCCACATCAAAAACATGATTTTGGGTAAATGAACGATTGCGTTCATTGTTAAAATAAAAGCCCGAACGCAAGGTGTTCTTGTCGTTTAATTCGTAGCTAAAATCTCCCTGCAAACCATTGGCAAAGCTTGAGCGATCAAGATCTGAAGCAACGCCATTAATAATCAAATCACCAACGTAATCAGAGCGGTAATCAAGCGAGCTGTAACGCGTGAAGGCTGAAATTTGGTAATCAACGTCTAAATCGCTTACGCCTTGCAAAGTTGTGATCGCGTAGCGGTTCGATTCTTTTTGATTTTGATTCAGCTTCAAAGAGTCAAAATAATTTGAGCCGTTTAAAGTGTAAGTATCGCCCTGACCTTGATTGGCATTGTTTGGAATTTGGTAGCGACTGTCAGAATTGCCAACAATAAAACTCAAACGCTTGGAAGCATCGAGTAAATACGAAAAATAGCCAAAAAGTCGATTTTGTTGCGTTTCATTGTGAACAGAATTTCGTGCTGCCGTTGGTGCTTCAATGCCACGATTATTCTGCAAGTAAGTGGCACTTAAATAATAATTCAAATTGCCTTTCGAGCCGCTAATTTGCTGATTGGCACCGAAATCATTATTTTGACCAATCATTAATTCTGATCTGCCGCCTTTTTCAAATTTTCCACCCTTGGTTTGAATGTCGATTACACCCGCAGTGCGCAGCCCGTATTGTGCTGGCATTGCACCTGTCATAAAATCGATTTTGTCAGCAAAGTGCGTATCCAAAACTTGACCAAAACCTGTCACGCCTTCTGGCAACATCACGCCGTTAATGCGATATTGCAAATTGGCGTGATCTCCACGCACGTAAAGTTGACCGTGAGCATTTTGCGCCACACCGGGTGCGCGCAGCAAAACTTGATCGAGCGAGGTCATTTGCCCTTGTGGCAAATTTTCAACCGCTTCTTTGTCGAAAGAAAACGAGCTGCCGCCAGTTTTTGGCGAAAGTTTATTGCGTGATTCGTCGAGTTTTGTAGCAGAAACTTCGTAATTCCAAGTTTCAGAACCAAAGGCGGCTTGGCTTGCAAGCAGCAAAAAGAGA
>CAYWVI010000016.1:0-26102 GCA_964461905.1 uncultured Rhizobium sp.
TTCTTTTAGGGATTATAAAATCAATAGCCAAAATAATAAAACTACGCGAGCTAAATAACTTAATACCAGTTAGCTTTCCAAACATTTTGTTTAACATGAAAAATAATTAGAAAAATGTTTTAAGATCGCTAAAAAAAGGCAGCTCCAAATCTTTATCCGAAACAATCGGATCAGAAACCTTCCAATCAATTGCTAATGAAGGATCGTCAAATCTAATTCCACCTTCTGCTTTTGGGTCATATTCGCCGCCAGAAACGTTGTAGAAAACTTCCGCTTCATCGGATAAAACAGAAAAGCCGTGGGCGAAGCCAATTGGAATATAAAGCATTTTATGGTTTTCTGCCGATAAATTTAAACCAAAACATTTTCCAAAAGTTGGGGAATTTTTACGCAAATCAACTGCAACATCATAAATTTCGCCACGCAGGCAACGTACTAATTTTGCTTGAGCTGAATTGCCAATTTGAAAATGCAAACCACGAATCACGCCTTTGTAAGACAGTGATTGGTTTGATTGGATGAAATTATCATTAATGCCAATTTCTTTAAAAGCTGAATGTTTATAACTTTCAAAAAAATAGCCGCGACTATCTTGAAAAATTCTTGGGGTTATTATTTTTAAGCCTTCAATTTCTTTAGTCTCAATTGTAAAATTCATTATTATCCCCTTGAAATTTTATTTTGATCAAAAGCCTGAAGCCCAACCAAAAAAGAAAAAGCTCCTTTCATGGCTGCTGAATTTTGTGCTAATTTGTTTTTATTAAATATCAGAGCTGAAAAAACTAACTTTATAAAATTAACCAAAACTAATCTTGCCGCAGTTCTTTTGGCTGAAAAACTTCCTTTGCGAATTTTTTTCCAATAAAGTTTTGACCATGTCATGTGCCAACTTTTTTTGGCAAGAATTTTTAGGTCATTTCCAGAAGATTTTCCACCCAAGTGAAAAGCTTTGGCATCAGAAATAACAACGTTTTGACAAGCATTTTGTTTCACGCGATAACATAATTCGTCATCTTCGTAAAACAAAAATATTTTCTCATCAAAAAAGCCTATTTTTTTCATTAAGCTCATTTTCATAAAAAGTGCTGCACCAACTAAAAAATCAACAACAAAACCATCGTCAAAACTTGCAGTCGCAATATTTTTTATTTGTTTAAGTCGATTGTGCTCATCTTGCTTAGAAGCCGACAAACCATCCATTACTAATGGTCCAGCCATTGCTATTTTGTCATTTTTTTTCATAGCGTCCAAAACAATTTCAATGTCTTTTTCAAACATCATTGCATCTGGATTTAAGATCAAAGCAAACTCTGTATCTACAAGTTTTAAAGCAACATTATTGCCATTGCCGTAGCCAATATTTTGTGAAAGTTCAATTAAACTAGCGCGTGGAAAATTATTTTTTATCAACTCAACTGTGTTGTCTTTGCTAGCATTATCAACTACAACAACATTGTATTTATCAAAATTAAGATTTTTTAGGCAATTTTCTACAACTCTTGAGCTGTTGTAGGTTAAAACAATGATGGTGAGATTTTTTTCTTGGTTTTGATTCATGGTTTTAATTAAATTTTATTCACATACCAAATCACGGTTTCTTTCAAACGCTCGTTAAAATCTTTTGAAACTTTATATCCCAATTCTCTTTCAACCTTAGAATTGTCAATTGCGTAGCGTTTGTCGTGTCCTAAACGGTCGGTTACAAAAGTGATTTGGTTGGAGTAAGAAACTCCGTCTGATTTTGGTTTTAAGCCATCTAAAATTTCGCAAATTTTGTGAACAATTTGCAGATTTGTTCTTTCAGCATCGCCGCCAAAACAATAAGTTTGTCCTGCTTTTCCTTTGGTTAAAGCTAAATGCAAACCTTCGGCGTGGTCTTTAACAAAAATCCAATCACGAATGTTTTCTCCTGTGCCGTAAATTGGGATTTTTTTTCCAGTTAAAGCCGAAGAAATAACAGTTGGAATTAATTTTTCTAAATGTTGGTGTGGGCCAAAATTATTTGAACAATTGGTGATAATTGCTGGCAAGCCGTAAGTTTCAAACCAAGCGCGCACCAAATGATCTGAAGAGGCTTTTGAAGCGGAATAAGGCGAGTTTGGACGGTAAGGATTTTCTTCGTTAAATTTTGGATCGTCTTTTTCTAGCGAGCCGTAAACTTCGTCGGTTGAAACGTGTAAAAAACGAAATGCCGATTTTTTTTCTGCTTCAAGATTTTTCCAATAATTCAATGAACAATTAAGCAAATTAAAAGTGCCAACAATGTTGGTTTGAATGAATGTTTCTGGGGCTTTAATTGAATTATCAACGTGAGATTCGGCGGCAAAATTTACGACAAAATCAATTTTTTCTTCACGCAAAATTTGGGATACAAGATCTGAATCGCAGATGCTTCCTTTAACAAATTTAAAGTTTGGCGAGTTTTTAATTTCGCTTAAATTTTCCATATTTGCAGCATATGTAAGCGCGTCTAAAACAATTGCTTTGTGACCGAGATTACAAATTTTAATTGCAAAATGACTACCAATAAAACCAGCAGCTCCAGTGATGAGATAATTTTTTGTCATTAATTGAATATAAAACTAGATGAGTTGGTAATGAAGGATGATTATTTTACTTAAGATAATTTCAAGCAAGAATTTAGAACTTTCATTAAATCTCTACTTTTAAAAGAAAATCACGTTAATAAATTAATTTTATAGCCCATAAAAATTTATATTATTTTTTACAAAAATGTCAGACTTAATCCCCTTTGATCAGCGCGACGGTTTTATTTGGTATAACGGTCAATTTATTGATTGGAAAGATGCTAAAGTTCACGTTTTAAATCACGGATTGCACTACGCTTCATGTGTTTTTGAAGGTGAAAAAGTTTACAATAAAAAAATTTTCAAAAGCCTTGAACATTCTCAAAGGCTTCATGCTTCTGCTAATATTTTGGGCTTTGATGTTCCATTTTCAGTAGCTGAATTAGAAGCAGCAAAAAAAGAAGCTGTTGCCAAAAACAATATTGAAGATGGCTACATGCGCGCCTTCGCGTGGCGCGGCTCTGAGAAAATGGCGATTTCTGCACAACAAAATAAAATTCACGTTGCAATCGCTTGCTGGCCTTGGCCTCCTTACTATTCTGAAGAAGCTCGTCGCGCTGGGTTAAAATTAAAATTTGCCAAATATAAACGCCCTTCTCCTGAAACTGCACCAGTTGCTTCAAAAGCCGCTGGTCTTTACATGATTTGCACAATTTCAAAACATGAAGCTGAGCGCGAAGGTTTTAACGACGCTTTAATGCTTGATTACCGTGGATATTTAGCCGAAGCAACTGGAGCAAATTTATTTTTAGTAATGAAAAATGGTGAATTACACACACCAACTCCTGATGCATTTTTAAATGGAATTACTCGCTTAACAGTAATTGATTTAGCAAAAAAACGTGGCATCAAAGTTGTTGAACGTCATATTAAACCAGAAGAATTAGCTGATGCGATTGACGTTTTCATAACTGGATCTGCAGCAGAAATAACTCGAGTTGGATCAATTGAAGATAAATTTAAATATCCAGAGCCAAGCCAAATGACTTTAGATTTGATGAAAGATTATCACGAGTTGGTAAGAAGCTAAATTTGCATAAAATTAATTCTAAAAACACACTTCTAAAAAGAGCGGTAAGATTTTTTAATCAGCCGCTCTTTTTAAATATTTTTAGTTTTGTTTTTTTGGCGATTTTTACTGCATCGTTATTTCAAATTGCCTCTTCAAAACCATCTAATTCACAAAACTATTTCAAACCAAAATCTCACCCTCAATTTAGCCATAAATTTTTAGGAATTGCCTCTGTAATTGACGGAGATTCTTTAAGAGTTGGAGAAAAAGAAGTTCGTCTTTTTGGCATTGATGCGCCAGAATATTTGCAAACTTGTTTTGACGAAAAAAACACCGAATATTTCTGTGGAAAAACCAGCCATATTTTTTTGTTAAAACTAGTTCATAAAAAAGAAGTTGAGTGCTTTTATTCAACTAAAGATCGCTACAATCGTTTTCTTGCTAAATGCTTTGTAAATAAAGTTTCAATCAATGAAGAAATCATAAAAAACGGCATGGCGGTGATTTATGATTTTAATGAGTCGGAAGAAAGTATCGAAAAGCTAGAACTTGAGGCAAAAAAACAAAAAATTGGAATTTGGCGCGGAGCTTTTCAATTGCCAAAAGAATATCGCAAAAGCCATAAAAGATATACCAAGTAAACTATCTAGCAGCGTTTAACGTTTATAACTTTTACCATTTTCTTTTTCCAAATTGTCTTCACTACCTATTCTCTTAGAAATAATGGATGATGGTGATTGAATATTTTCTATCTGTGAAACCAAAAACTCGTCACCATATTCAGAGGCGTTAAATATAATTTCATTCCAATCTATCTCGTTAATTTTTTTGCAAAAATCATCATTTTGACTTTCATTCATCAGGGTTTGTAGATTTTCAAAAAAGAATCTATCTCCACCACGAGCAGCAATTTCTAAAGATTTGGGAAATATTGTAACAATTTCTTCAATATCTTCACTACGATAAGCTCTTGCTTCCATCAAATATAATAAAAAGCTCTCTTCTGTTGCAGGCAATGGCACATCAAAAATATTTCCTGCCTCTGTTCTACCTTGCACAGATTCTTTATAATCATGTAATTCTTTTTCTATTAAAGCTTCTAATTCTAATCTTTCATTACCAGCAGAAATATTTAACGCCTCAATATCCAAATAAATTCCCGGAGCTTTTTTAAATTGCTCCCATTCGCGCATCGCAAAAATCCAACGCAGTGACATTTCTTGCGCCCAACATGCGCCAACTGCGCTTCTAATATTATAACCTCTCATAATTCCAAACACTAATGCATAGCGCATTGCCTCATCTTCATCTTCGGTTGTTAAAGCTTTTGTGGCTGCTAAAGCCGTTATTTCATCAACACGATTTATTTTTTCGTAATTATTATTTTCGCGATAATTTCCCATATTGTGAATTACCCAACCATCTTGAGATATAGAAAAATCTCCCAAACTGATATTATTATCATCTTCTCTTATTTCCTCTCCCAAGATTTCTACCAAATGACTCAGAAGTAATTTTGGAATATTTTGCCCACAATTTTTTATATAATTTTCATATTTTAAATATCTGCCATCTTGAGATTGACTCAAATTTGTTGATGTTGCCTCTTGATCATAAGTAAAACGATATTCCAACAGATCCAATATATCTCTTATATTATCGTCTTCTTGGTTATATTCTTGATCTTCTAACCAATTGTTTTCCTCTTCTAACAATTGTTCGTCTGGAAAAATACCAGCATATAATTCTATTTTCTTCGTTTCAAAATAAGAGGATTTTGTATTTAGAGCTAAATCATATCTATCATCTGTAATTTTTTTATAAATTCCTTCAAAAAAATCTTGCACCTTCAATGAGTTATTCTCAAACGATTCTATAATATATTTATAATCAAAACCTCTCACTAACTCTATTAGCTTTTTCATAGAATGATTAGCAAAAACACTCTGTGAACCGCCATAGTGAATATGATAAGAAGAACTAAGGCTTCTACCTTCTGGAGAACTTAAAAAATTTAGAGGAGAGCCAAAACGAGAAAAATATTCTCTATCTGGATGATGTGTTAAAAGCGATTGCGTTTCTCTTGTTTTAGACATTATTTTGCGTGCTGAATTTCTTTTTAAATTTATAAACTAATTTTTTCATAAATCTAATGAACAAAATCAAGGTCGCAATTATTGGTGCTTCAGGTTATACAGGAGCCGAATTAATCAGAATTTTACTTAATCATAAAAAAGTTGAAATCACCGCTTTAATCGCCAATTCCAACGCTGGACAAAAAATTGAACAGCTTTATCCGCACTTAATTCATTACAATTTACCAGATTTAAAAAGGCTTGAAGAAGTTGACTTTTCTAAGATCGACGCTGTTTTTGGCTGCTTGCCTCACACAACTTCGCAAGAAACTTTTAAAAAACTTTTGCCCGCAAATCCACATTTAAAAGCTTTTGATCTTTCGGCAGATTTTAGATTGGAAAATCCTGATGATTATCAAAAATGGTACGATCACGAACATATTGCAAAAGACTTGCAGCCTCAAGCAGTTTACGGACTTTCAGAAATTCACAGAAATAAAATTAAAAAATCGAATTTAATTGCTTGCCCCGGATGTTATCCAACTTCTGCTTTGCTGCCTTTAATTCCGTTGTTAGAAAATAATTTAATCACAAAAACCGACATCATAATCGACTCAAAATCAGGCACTTCTGGTGCTGGAAGATCCGTCAAACAGGGAAATTTATTTTGCGAAGTTAACGAATCAGTCAAAGCTTATTCAGTTGGCAAGCACAGACATATGGGTGAAATTGAACAAGAACTTTCAAAAGCAGCTAAAACTGAAGTGATTATTGATTTTACACCACATCTTTTACCAATTAATCGTGGTATTATTTCTACAATTTACGCAAAAATTAATCCAAAATTTTCAGTTCAAGATATTCAAAATTGCCTAGAAACAAAATATGCTGACGAACCTTTTGTTAAAGTAATTGACGGAGAACCAAATATTAAAGATGTAGTTGCAACTAACTTCTGCGTTATGTCGGCTAAAAAAGCGAGATCTTCTGACAAAGTAATTATTGTATCGGTTATTGACAATTTATGCAAAGGAGCTTCTGGACAAGCCGTTCAAAATATGAATATTGTTTTTGGATTTGATGAAAAAGAAGGTTTGGAATTATCACCATTATTTCCATAAATTAAAATGACGACCATTTTTGCACCAATTACATCTCATGTTCGCGCTGGCATTTCTGTCATCAGAATTTCTGGCTCAGAAACCATAAATTGTTTGAAAAAACTTGGATTTAAGGGCGATCCAAAACACCAAAAAATATCATTTCAAAAAATCCAAAATCCAAAAACCTCTGAAATTATTGATGAAGCATTAATTTCATTTTTCAAAGCACCAAAAAGCTTTACTGGCGAAGATGTTGCAGAAATATCAATTCATGCTTCACCATTTATTTCTCGTAAAATTTTTGAAATTCTATCTTCAATGCAAAACGTTAGAATTGCTGAAGCTGGAGAATTTTCAAAACGTGCTTTTTTAAATGGTAAACTTGATTTAGTTCAAGCAGAAGCAATTCCAGATTTAATTGCCGCAGAAACTGCAGCGCAGCACAAACAAGCCTTACAGCAACTTGAAGGAAAATTAGGTAAAATTTATGAAGATTGGCGTTTTCGCCTTATTGAAATTTCAGCAATGATTGAAGCGGCAATTGACTTTCCTGATGAAGATTTACCACAAAATATCATTGATCAAGTTGAAGAAAATGTAAAAAAACTGCGCGATGAAATTTCGTTGCACCTTAACGATCAAAAAATTGGGCAGAAAATTAAAAATGGTTTAAACCTTGCAATTATTGGTGCGCCAAATGTTGGAAAATCTAGTTTAATTAATTTTTTAGCTAAAAGCGATGTTGCCATAGTTTCAGAAATTGCAGGAACAACTCGTGACGTTGTTGAAACTCACCTAGAAATTGCTGGAGTTCCAATTAAAATTTCTGATACCGCAGGATTGCGAGAAACTTCTGATAAAATTGAAGCTGAAGGAATTCGTCGAGCTTTACAAAAAGCCTCTGAAGCTGATATAAAAATCTTTATGATTGATGCACAAAATCCAGTTTTACGAAAAGATCTAATTGATGAAAATACAATTGTTGTTGTGAATAAAATCGATAAGAAGCAATCAAATGCAGAGTTTTTAGAAATATCTCTTACCCAAAATATCAATACTTCTAACTTAATTAAAACACTTGAAGAAGCAGTTTTAAAACTAATTCCAAACCATAATATTCCTCTCATAACCCAAGAACGCTATCGCGCTTCACTGCAAAATGCCGTCTCAAATTTAGAAAATTTTAACTTACAAAAAAATATTGAATTAGCGTCGGAAGATTTAAGAATGACAGCACGTGAGATTGGCAAAATTACTGGTAAAATCGACATTGAAAATATTTTAGATCTAATTTTTTCTCGTTTTTGTATTGGAAAATAACGCTCTCAACTTTAGAAATCACCGAACTCATTCAATAAATTTTTACTAAACTTGACTTTCATCAGCCTTCCTTCGGTTGGCACATTAGCACATGATGTTGGAAATTTCTTAACCGCAAACCCAGCCTTAATTCATGAGGTTGCAGGTCATGCTTTGGCGCATGCGCTTTACAGCCACATGCGTCGTGGTGGACGTGGAAAAAGAATTAGTCGCAGACAAGCCCGTAAATCTGCAAATCGAAAACGTAGATGGTTTGTAGATAACATTATTATGCATCATAAAAGACTGCATGATCGTAATCGTGAAATGGTTATTACGAATGCTAGAACTAGAGCTTTAGCGCGTCGTAAAGAATTGGAAAAGAAACCTACTCAAATTTCTAAAACATCTCTACAACATAGCCGCACTCCACAAAAACAAACCTTATTACACACTAAAATAGATTTACGAAGCCGAGGTGAAGATTTAAGAAGTATCTCTCGTGCCAAAAAATTGAGAGCTGAAAGCAGATGGGCAAGTTTGATTAGAGGTCAGCAAAATAAAAACTCTAATCACGATGATAAGGATGACCATTAATAATAGTTTGAGCTCTGTAAATTTGCTCAATTAGCATTGATCTCACCATTAAATGAGGAAAAGTCATCAATCCCAAAGATATTTTTAAGCAAGGTTTTTTAAGTAATGTTTCTGATAAACCATCAGAACCACCAATCACAAAAGTTAAATCTGAATCTCCATTTACACCAGAATCAGAAATTAATTTAGCAAAATTTCTACTTGAGAACTGTTTTCCATTTTCATCTAAAAGCACCATTTTTGAACCAGCACGAATAGCTTTTAATATTAGTTCTGCCTCACCTTCTTTAATTTTTTCAACAGACATATTTTGAGAGTTTCTTAGTTCTAACTCTTTAAGATCAACCTTCCATTTTAAACGTTTTAGATAATTCTCAAAAACTGCTTTGTGTAAAGAATTTTCAAACTTTCCAATTGACAGAATTGTCATTCGCATAATTTTAATTCACTTTGTTTAAACCAACTTTTTTTATAACAAAACATATACCCAATCTTCTCAAATGAAAATTGCAATTTATCCAGGAACTTTTGATCCAATTACGTTTGGACATCTTGATATAATAAAAAGAGCTTCCGAACTTTTTGATCATCTAATAATTGCCGCTGCAAAAGATAACTATAAAAATCCTCTTTTTAGCCTTGATGAAAGAGTAAAATTAATAGAAGAAGAAACATCTCATTTAAATAAGAATAACAATATTTCAGTTGAGAAATTTGAAGGTTTGTTAGTTGGATATGCTAAGAAAAAAAACGCTAAGGTTATTATTCGTGGACTTAGAGCAGTTTCTGATTTTGAATATGAGTTTCAAATGTTTGGCATGAATTCAAAACTTGATCCAGAAATTCAAACCATTTTTCTACCAGCGTCTGAAACTAATCATTTTATTGCCTCAAAACTAGTTAAAGAAGTAGCAAAACTTGGTGGAAATATTTCTAAATTCGTGTCTTCTAACGTAGCTTCTAAATTAGAAAAAAAATTGGAATTATTTCAGCAATGATTATTAGAGACGAAATCTGGATATTGGCAGATGACAAGCCGGGAACTTTTTCTCAAAGCATTGGATTAGCTAAAGAACTTGGGTTTGAATATAAAATCATTAAACTCACTTATAGTTTTTTGGCAAAACTTCCTAATTTTTTTCCTATAAGTTCACTTTCACGCATTTCGTCTAATTTAAGAAACGATTTTAAAAATTTAGAATCTTTACCAAGAATAATAATTTCTGCTGGAAGAAGATCGGCACCACTTGCAATTTATATTAAAAACCTCTCAAAAAATCAGACTCAAATAATTCAAATCATGAATCCAGATATTGGTTTTGATAAATTTGATTTTGTGATTATCCCAAAACACGATCAAATTAATGAAAGCAAATTTGATAATGTTATAACATCAATTGGATCAATTACCAATGTTGATCATAATCTGATTAGTATAGAGAAAGAAAAATTCTATTCTTGGTTTAGCGAAATAAAAAAAACTAAAATAGCCGTTTTGGTTGGTGGCTCATCTAAAAAAACTAAATTCTGCGAATCTTCAGCAAAAAATCTGGCACATCATCTTTCAAAAATTGCCAATAAAATGAATGCAACATTACTAGTTTTAAATAGTCGCAGAACTTCCAATGAGGTTACAAATACTTTAAAATCAGAACTTAATTGCGAGTTTCAACTATTTGATTGGCATGATTTAAAAGCAGAAAATCCTTATCTTGCAATATTGGGATATGCTGATTTTTTTATTATTACTGGCGATTCTGTTTCTATGATTTCAGAATGTTGCTCAACTGGAAAACCAGTTTATATTTTTGACGAAAAAGAAATTTCTTCAAAAAAGCATCGCAAATTTCATCAAAATTTATTTGCAAATCATCACGCTAGAAAACTCACAAAAAATACTTTTATTTTAGAAGATTTTGCTCCAAAAAAGTTACAGGAAACAAAAAGAATCGCTTCTATAATTCGAACTAAATTTTAGTTGATTCAGCTTCTTTTGGGTTTTACTTTGTTGAAAAAATTAATTCCTCTTTTGAAAAAACAAGTTTGAGCAAAAATCCATTTTTATACCTCTTTAAAAAAAATCATCTTGTCAAAGCGGCTTCTCTTATTTTGCTTTTCGCTATTTTTTCTTGCTCAGATCAAGGCTGTATTGATGCAGATGACTTTGGTGAATATGAATCTCAAACCCTTGAAGTTACCGCCAATAGTGCGCAAAACCAATGTAACTATGATCTTTCTAAACCATTAAGTGATATAGATGCTCAAGGTGGTGGAGTTAGAATATGTTTTACAAGTGGTAATAAAACAGTTACTGATGAAAATAATGTTACCGAAAGCGCATCTCCGGGATGTGACGCATTTACTGGTGCAACATTTAGAAATTTATGCATAATACAATGCGTTCAAGAATGTAACTTAAGTTCTGCTTCAACTCCAACTGGTTCAGAACCAAATTGGACATCAACAACTAAAAGATCATCTACAGTAAATGATGGTGTTACAATTTACCCAGGAGCAGAAATTGTAATTAATGCTATTGGAACAGTTTCACTTGGTGATTCTGCCGCTTATCCAAATGTTTATGTTCAAGCTGACAAATATTTACCTCATGCAAAAAAATCTAGCTGGTCTGGCTTAAATAGTGATTTATTTTTTGATGTTAGTGCTGCACAAACTATAGACATGAAGTTTAGCGGTAGATGGAATAACGGCTATTATGACTTTGGCACAGGCTCAACAAAAATTAGTGCTCAAGGCAATAATGCTAATGATGCCAAAATATATAATGGCGGCAAAAGACTTGCTATTTTTACCATTCCTCATCCAGAGGGATATGATTTTGACAGAAACCAAGCAACAGAATATTTAGGATCAAAAAGAGTTCCTCTTTTGCCAGATCCCTCTGTATGGAAATGTACTTACAATAATAATGACGGTGCTACATGCGAATCTGGCGATTATGTTAATTCTGGTTATTCAAATGTTATAAACTCTGCGGCCGCTTCAGCTTTTCCAATTTCTAGCACAGAAGAAACAACAATACTTGGAACTAACGGTGGCATGGTGCGTTGGTCTGGAGATGGAATTGTAAAAGATTCTTATGATCCATTTGCTGCATCTAGTGTTTCATGCGATCTTGTTAATCTACCTTGTCAAAATTTTGATCCAAATGTCATTACAAAAGATAAAGGTCAAATTATTGGTGATGCAAGAAATTCTCAGGTCGTAATACTAAACCCTTCCGCGTCATATTCTTACAAACTTTCTTTTAAGAATCTTAGTTCTAATTCATCTTGCAACTCTGTAAAAATTTGGATTAAAGATGGCACAAGTACAGATCCTGCTATAGGAAGTATTCTTGATAATGGAGGCGGATTATCAGGTTTAACGATAAGTGTTGGTCAAGCCAATTGGAGTTCTAATCATGTTTCAATTGAACCAAATCAAAAATTAGTAATTGATCAAATGGGCAATGATTGCGGCAAAGGAATCGCCATCAAATTTGCAAGATACAAAGACATAGAAATTAGACAATCTGGCTTACTAAAATTTGGATTACTTGGCACTGGTAGTGGGTCGTGTTCAATAAGTGGTAGAATCATAAATCCAAAAGGAAGCCATAGTGATGCTACTTTTAACAATGGTGCTCCAACTGCTGGATATTCAGCAGATTTTTATGAGTATGATAATTTTCTTACTTCGCCAAGTCGAGACCCTCTTTCTAACATAAACATTAATGCTGGAAGTTGGTCATCTTATGTTTTTGTTCGAAAAGGACAAAAAATTCGTTTATCTCCAGAAAGCTGGAATGGAACTTGGTCACCAACAGGCTTTACTGTTTCTTGCGGTATTGGCTTGGCAATGAGCATTGAGCCAAGACCAGCTCTTTTATGCAGAGGAAGAAGTAACGAGTTAATCTCAAATCCTTCTTGTGTACCAGATTTTTCTGGATCAACAATGATTGGCTGCAAGGCACAATCTCCTGAATGTAGTAATGTAAGCAACCCTAACAACTATTGTCCAACACCAAATTGCCAACTTGGCGTTACTTGTAGTACAAACGCTGATTTAACAGCTAATCCACCAGTTTATGCAAAATCTGGCTGTGCAACTAGCGGTACAATCGTTACTAACTGTGACTTAGCTTCAGATCCAACAGCCTGTCAAGCAACACTTTGCACATATAATTCATCCCAAACCTCAGAAGGAGTTACTTACCCTGCCACAAGTTCTAGCACATGCAATAATTGCTCAAACCTAAAAGCTATCGCAGCTACTCAACCTGTAAAAATACAAGTTCCCGACTCTGATCAATGTTACGATTTAGAAAACTATACTGGAAAAGTTTCTAATATTAATGCCACCACTGGCTTTTTAGAAACTGAATTAGCTGATGCAGCAAAAGCAAAAGGAGCTACTAAAATTGCTTCCTTTAATGGATCTTATGGGAATTTTGGACAACTTTATCAAACCGATGATCCTCTGGAATCTGGAAACGTAGTATTTAAATCAACATCGCCTTTAGTATTTACAAGAAACAGTCGTGTTAGATTTTTCTTGATTGATGGCAACGACTTTAATACTTCAAATCTTGCTCCTGTTACCGAAGGAATTACAAATTCTGCATATAACAATAATAGCTCTAGCGGATCAAACTATAACGGAAGTAATGGCATAAAAATTAATCTGTCTGGCATGTTGAATTTCAACAACGGCCAATGGATGGAGGTTAGACTATGTAAAGAAACCAATGATAGTTCAGTTGAATGCAGAACAACATTACAACGTGCTACTGGCACCCTAACTGTATCAACATCTGCTGATAAGAGAAATGATGAATACTATCTATCTGACCAACCAAAAATTATTGAGATTGTTAAGCCAGTTGATGCTTCTGAAGCAAGCTCTCCTCCTATTATTAGTTCTTACTATAAATTTGACGCTTCAGGAAACTTAGTTCGTACAGTTGATGGTTTTCCAACTCATGATTGCTCTAGCACATTTGCTGGATCTTACTTTTATTGTCATACCTATGACTATTTCAGCCCACAAGATCTAAGAGATAAATCTGCCAATGAAAAATCTAAAATTGCAGATGATATTAAAAAGCTTAGACTCACTTTCAAAATTATAGATCCTGAAATACCAACTTGTAACACCTCAGATCCTTCAGATACTGATGCAAATAATTTTGATGGAATTACCATTAATAACGCCTTTTACGATTCATCTGTTAGTGCCAACACAGGAGCAACTTGTGATGATAGTGAAACACCGGGAGCTGAGAACTCACAATGTCAAAAACAATTTCTTTGCGCTAATAAATATGTTAATAACTCTGGATCATATCTTGTCAAAATAAAGGTTAAAAATCCTCCATCTGGACCTTTGGGAGAAGTATCAAGCGTTATAGGAGATGTTATAAAGCCAATTCTTGAAGTAATGGATGGAGATGGAAAAAAACGCGATTGCAGCTCTACAGGTGGTTCATCTCTTGATGGAAAAAAAATAAAAAACCCACTTTATGATGATACAAACCCAGCCAATGAAGATCAGATTTGTTTAGCAGCACAAGAAAACTGCACCAAACAATATTACTGCAAAATTGCGACATCTGTTGGTCAAGCTGAAAGAGTTTATCGAGCAATTATTTCTGATAGCAGATATAAAGCAATCGTCACCATGTGCATTACTGTGATGTTCACATTCTATGGTGTTGGATTTTTAATGGGAGTTAGCGAATTAAATCACTCCGAAATTGTTAATCGTATTATTAAGATTGGTTTGATTTATCTTTTTATAGGAGAAACTGGTTGGGATTGGTTTAATAAAATTGCCGTTAGCTTCTTTAAAGATAGCACCGATTATCTCGCCTTCATGATGGCTTCTGCTTTTGATGATTCTCCAAACCTTGCCTCAGCAATCGAAAATAAAGATTATTACGACAAATCAGTTTTATTTGCCACAGTTGACCAAGTATTTAGTCTTTTCTTCTCTGACGTTGTTTGGAAGAAAATTCAAGCCTTGTTATTTGCAAGCATCTTTGGATGGCTTTACATGATAATCATGATTGGTGCTTTCATGATTTATATTCTTGCAGTTGCTAATGCCGTATTTTTATACCTTGTTGCTCAGGTATTTATTTCGATTCTTTTCACTTTAGGTCCAATTTTCTTTATCTTTACACTCTTTTCTCAAACAAAAGAAATGTTTGATAATTGGCTCAAACAACTAATCACTTTCTCACTACAACAAATATTTTTGCTTACCACACTCGCCTTCTTCAACATGCTAATGTATGAAGTTATCAAATTATCTTTAGGATATAAAATTTGCTGGGATGAAGTTTGGTCAATTAATATTATAATTCACGTCAGTCTTCTTTCAGCTTGGACGATTGCTTCTTTACCACCAAGAACCAACTCTCAATCAAGTGTTGGTAACATAGGAAATCCAGATGGCATACCTTCTTTATTTTCAATTCTATTTATCTGGGTAATAGCATCCTTGATGAATAAATTCATTGGTTTCATGACCGACGTTGCAGCAACAATTGGCGGTGGATTAAAAGCATCAGAAATGGGAGCTGGATTAAAAGCAGCGGCAGTTGGAAAACTTGGTGAAATTGCTAGCTCGGTTTACCAAAGAAGTGGTTTAAAAGATGCAGTGGGATCTGTAGCTGACAGAATGGATAAACTTGACGATAAATTATTTGATCATGGAAAAACAGCAGACAAAAGAAGAGCCGATGCCAAAAAAACACGCGCCGATAAAAATGCAGTAGAATCAGCTGGAGATAAAGCTGTAAGCGATTACAAAAAAAGTGATAAAGGCGCAGCTCTTGCTGGCATGAGCAAAGAAGATCAAGAAGCCACACTTAAAGGTGTTCGCGACAAAGCTATGGATAAAAAAGCCGAAGATCTTGGATATAAAGGTGAAGCAAAAGAAAAACTATTAAAAGACAAAAACATCAACACTGGCGGCGGCAACGACATTGCTGGCGTTGCAAGTTATGCCGCAAGAGCTGCTGCCAGAAGAATGAATGGCACTTCTGGAAAATCAGTATCTGATAAAAAAGTTAATACCAGCTTTAGCGCAAAAGAAAAAGATGAAGCATTAAAAAACACTGATGCTGCGGGTCGCGCTAAGTTCTTAGAAAATTACAAAAAAGGCAATGTTGATGTTTCAAGATCAACCGCTGGAAAAATGATGGGTGCTGGTGGAGATGCAAGAAGAGCTATAGCTTCTGGAGCAAAAGCAATGTCTACAAAAGAAGGACGCGAAGCGGCTAAAAAATCAATGTCTGATTCTTTAGGAAAAGCTTCTGCCGCCGTATCTTCTCTAGGAACAAAAGAAGGACGCGAAGCCCTGAAAAATGCCGTAAAAGACTCTATGAAATCAGATGAATCAATAGCCGCAGAACAATTACAAGAAGAAGGAGCAATTGGTAGCGGTCCAGTTAGAAGTGATGAAGATAAAGCAAAAATTAATGAAAGAGTTGCTTTAAACAAAGCTCAACAAGGTAAAGATAAACCAGAATCAAAACCTAATGCTAACGTGGCAGCAGAAATGGAAGATCAAATTGGAAACTTAAATGAGCTAGATGAGATTGCTCAAGAGCAAGAATCTTTAGACAATATGGATGATGAGGTAAGTTCTGAAACTGGAGAAGCAATTGATAAAAAAGCAGCTCAAAAATCTTTAGATAAACGGAAAAAAGAAGCTAATAGCAAAACTGGCATGTTCTCAGATCGCAAAGCAAAAGCCAGAGCACAATCTGTAGAACAAATTAGTAAAAACCAGATAGAGTCTACCGAAGAAGAGTTGGGAGTAACTGGAAAAGAACAAGAAGCAAATAACAAAGAAATTCAAGAACTGAGAGAAGAATTATCAGAAAATAATAAAGAATTAAACAATGATGAGGTTAGATCTTTAAATCAAGAATCTAAAAAAACTCATAACCCTATTAAGAGATTGTTTAATGCTGAAGCTAGGAAGGAACATAAAAATGCAAAATCTGCCGAATCAAAACTAAAAAATCTTTCTAAGAAAAAAGACGAGACCGTCTCAAAGCTAAATAAAGCTTTGGTTAAACAAGAAAACTTAGACATTAAGTCAAAATCTTTAACAAAAAAATTAGACTCACTTAAAAATTCTGCATCTAAAAAATCAGAAACCAAAACTCCTAAAGAAGATGGCAATAGCAATATTTCACAATCAGATCATGCGGAAAATTCTAACCAACCAGAAACTGAAACAAGAAATAATAAGTTGCCTGAGCTTGAACCAGAAGATGAAGATCTAAACAATAATCAACCAGAAGAAGAAACTAAAAATAATGAAAATCAATCAGAAGAACAGGATAAAAATAACAACAAACCAAAAACACCTGAACCTGAAGAATCTGAAGAAAGTAAAAAAAGAAAGGCCTCCAATACTAGCTTAGAAGATCAACAAAAACAAAGTAAACAAAGCTTAAAAGATCGTCTTGCAAAAAGAAGAGAATCAAAAAACCCAGAAGTAGAAAACGTCACAAAACCAACAAGTGAAAATGTGACAAATTCAGAAATAGAAAATAAACCATCTAATTTAACTAACTCTTCACAAAACTCTAATAAGAATAATCCAGAAAACTTTGATGATACCTCATCTACCATTTCTGATGATGATTCATCCAAAAATGAAGAAACTACATCTGAAATAGACCCAGAAAATAGTAGAAAAAATTCTTCAAATGATATTGATCCAACCTTAAATGAAGAAAAAACTAACAAGAATGATGATGACAAAAAATCATAAAAAGAGCGCGTTTACGATAATAAAATCTCTTATCTTAATAATGCTTGTTTCAATTTTGATGACTGGAATTTTTTTTGCGAAAAAGATGATTCGAGAAAATAATGTTAAATCATTAATTATGCAGATAAAAAAATATGACTCTGCAATCAATGCCTTTACACAAAAATATCACGCCTTACCGGGAGACATTAGCGACACTACAACCTATGGAATAACTCCAACCAACACTGGAGGAAATGGTGATAATATTATAACTGATCGTGCAAAATCTTATATTTCTGCCAATTATGAAATTACAAATTTCTGGATGCATTTATCAAAATCAAAAATGCTCGATGAAGAATATGACGGAAATGAAGACGAAGAAGCAACTTTAGGAAAAACTTTTCCCATTAGCAAACTAGGAGAAAAAGTTGGTATAGTTGCTTTTGGATATGAAGATAAAACTTTTTATCAAATTGGTTTTGAGTTCTCAAACACAGATCGTATTTACACAAAAAATCGTACCCTAAAAACTGATGAAGCATTTTTATTTGATAAAAAAATAGATGATGGAAATGCCAAAAAAGGTCGCGTTGTTGCTGCTGGAGGAGATTATTTAAATATTTTAGAAAACAGTGATTGCGTGCATTTTGATGAATATAATCTAAAAAATGTCAGTCCAGTTTGTCAGCTAAGAATTGAAGTTCGATAGAAAAATAAGTTTATGTTTTATAGGAGAAAATCTTGAGTAAAAATCTAATGACACTTCAAGAACATTTTCTCGAACTAAAACAGAGAATTATTTTTTCTCTGATTTTTTTTCTAATTGCATTTTGTATATGCTATTTTCTTTCAGAAAAAATTTATCAATTTCTTCTACAACCTTTTGCAGAAATTTCTTTAGACAATCAAAATCGCAAACTCATCTACACCAGCCCCTCTGAAGCTTTCATCACATATTTAAAATTATCTTTTTCTTCAGCCATATTTTTTTCTTTTCCAATCTTTGCTGCAGAATTTTATCTTTTTCTTGCTCCTGCATTATATAAAAATGAGAAAAAAAATATTCTTATAACTTTTTTTTCTGCATATTTTTTATTTTTATTCGGCGCAATTTTTTCTTATTATTTTGTTTTACCAACCGCTTTAGAATTCTTCTCAAGCTTTGAAAGAAAAGGCTTCGCAGCATCTTCATCATTACCAATAAATCTCGAAATTCGCATTAGTGAATATTTAAATTTTGTTACAGATTTAACTTTTGCATTTGGTATCGCGTTTGAATTACCAATCTTGTTGCTTTTTTTAATTAGAGTTGGTTTTTTGTCGGTCAATGACTTAAGAAAAACGAGAAGATATTGGATAGTAATCATTTTTTTAGTGGCTGCCGTCCTTACTCCCCCAGACATTTTGAGTCAGGTAAGTTTGGCAATTCCGATGATATTTTTATTCGAAATTGCAATTCTTTTTGGAAAAAATTTTAATAATAAAAAATAAAAAAATATGGCTACCGTAAAAAAAGTAGTAAAAAAAGCTCCTGCTAAAAAAGCCGTTGCTAAAAAAGCTCCTGCTAAAAAAGCTGTTGTTAAAAAAGTAGTAAAAAAAGCTGTTGCTAAAAAAGCTCCTGCTAAAAAAGCTGCTGTTAAAAAAGTAGTAAAAAAAGCTGTTGTTAAAAAAGCTCCTGCTAAAAAAACTACTAAAAAATAAGTAGAAAATCTAAAAAGTTAAAAAAGCGTGATCTCAACAGAGGTCACGCTTTTTTTATGCCTAATTTTCAAGAAAATTATTTTTTCAAACATTCGTACATCTTATCTGCAACATCCAATAATATCTTAGAATAACTTCCATCTTCATTTCCGATTGGATCAAGTTTTACAAATTCTATCCTATAGTTTTGAGCAAGTTTTTGTGCAGAATTTTTTTCATCAACAACATCTCCAAATAAACATTTTATTTTTTTAGATGAAGCAATTTTATCAAATTCACGGAGGTTTCTAACTGTTAAATAATGTTCATGATTCTTAGAGATTGGAGGAAGAACTTGTAGAGAAAAATAATCTTCAAAATATTGATAAGCATCGTGATAAAAAACGTAATTTTGATTTTTAGAAATACTTAATTTTTCTCTGATTTTATATACTAAATCTGAAATATCGCTTTTGAAAAAAACTAAATTTTTATTATATTTAGCACAATTATTTACATCGATTTCACAAATTTTTTTAGTAATAAATTCCGCTATTAAAATAGCGTTTTCAGGATTCATCCATAAGTGAAAATCTTTCTCCTGATTTACTCCTCTTGATTTCAGAATTTTTATTTCTTCAACTTTTGATAATTGATATGAGTTGGTTTTTTTAGAAATTTTGGCGAAAGCTTTTTCAAAATTATTGTCTATATAAAAAACTAAACTTGCTTTGTTAATTGCTTCCAAATCCGTTTTTTTAAATTGCCAATCATGATCTGAAGCGTTATGATCCATGATTAGAATCGTATTATTTTTGTCTTTGGTAATCGCTAAAACAATTTGATAAACTGGATTAATTGACGTAGCAATAACCAAATCTTGAGCAAAAGCAATTTGCGCGCTAAAGAGAAGTGATAAGAAAATTAGAAATTTCATCTGAGAAAAAAATGATCGCAAAATTTGAAAATATTAGTCTAAAGATTAACCAGCACTCCATATTGAGTGAAATTAACTTAGAATTAGAAAAAGGGAAAATAACAACCTTAATTGGCCCAAATGGTGGTGGAAAAACATCAATTGCAAGAATTTTACTTGGAATTCTCAAACCAACAAGCGGAAAAATCATTAAAGATTCTCACTTAAAAATCGGCTATATGCCACAAAAAATTGAAATTGACAAAACAATTCCAATAACAACCAAAGATTTTATTCAACTTTCCAAACACAAACTTTCAATTGATGATAGGCTAAAAACTTTAGCTTCTCGCTTAAATATTGAAAAAAATTTAGAACGTCAAATTCATGACCTTTCTGGCGGACAAATGCAAAAGGCAATGTTTTTAAAAGCATTAATTAATAATCCAGATTTATTGGTTTTAGATGAACCAACTCAATATATGGATATTGCCGGAATCCAAGATTTTTATAAAGTAATTGATGATATAAGAAAAAATAATAACTGCGCAATCTTGCTAATTTCTCACGATTTGCACGCTGTAATGCAAAAAACTGATTTAGTATTTTGTGTTAATAAACATATTTGCTGCCATGGCACACCTGAATCTGTTAACAAACATCCAGAATATATTTCGCTATTTGGCAATAAAAACGAATTAGCAATTTATCATCATCATCACGATCATAAACATTAAAACTTCTAAGCAGAAAGTTTATTTAAAAAATGATCTGATCTTCCCCGCAGCAACTCTTCAATTAAATCAGAAATTTTTTTATTTGTTTCATCAACAATTTTCATTTCGTCTTTACTAAATTTTCCCAAAACATAATCTGCTGTTTCAAATTCTTGGTTTTGTGGTCTGCCAATTCCTAGACGTAGACGCATATAATCTTTTCCAATTGCCGCATCAATTGATTTTAAACCATTATGTCCTGCGTTTCCGCCACCAACTTTTACTTTAATTCTAGCAAATTCTAAATCGAGATCATCATGAAAAACCAAAATATTTTTTAGCGGAATTTTATAAAAACTTACCGCCGCCAAAACTGCTTCCCCAGAAAGATTCATATAAGTTTGTGGTTTAATTGCGATAATTTTATTGCTATCAATTTCTCCCGCAAAAACTTCACTCTTAAACTTGTTTGTTTGCTGCTTTAAGCCATAATCTTCAACGATTTGATCTAGTAATAAAAAACCAAAATTATGTCGAGTTTTCTCATATTCACGACCAATATTTCCTAAACCAACCAAAAGATACATACTTGAAAAATGAATTAGATTTTCTGAAAGTGAGCCAAAATATTCTCAGGTTTTATTTCCTCATAAACAATTTTCATGCAAAAAAAGTTTGTAACAAAAATTCTTATCTTAGTTTTTTGCCTTGGCTTTTCTTGCACGCACGAAAAAAAACCAGATGTTAATCCTCATATTTTATCTAACATTCCTCATATTAAAGCGTTTGAAGAACAAGATCACAATTTTTGCTCTGATTTAAAAATCAATTTTGATAAAAGCATCGACTTACAAAGTAGTCTTTATTGGCGATGCCGACTTTCTCTTGCCAAACAAAGAATCAGAACCGACAACGCACCTGACAGCAAAAATTTGAATTTAGAAATTAGCGATTTGGTAACTAAAATTTCTTTGAAACTTGCCGATACTCCAGAATCAATCTTAATTAATGAAAACAATAAAATGGATGATCGAGATCATCAAAAATGCTTGAAAATGGGTTATCAAATTTACACCGAAGATCAGGCAAAAATTGATGATTATTTTGCCTGTCGCCGCGCTTTAATCCTAGATTATAAATTGATTCCACCTTTTGGAAATCTTCAATATTTAGAATATCCTAATCACTCCTATAATGTTGGTTTTGTTGTTGATCGTTATTTAGAAAAATCTTCTGAGAGGCTTAACGCTGCCAAAGAACAATATCCAACTTGCATAAAATTTCACCTTGATAGCAATAATTATAAAAATTGCACCGCAGCGCAAGATCGCTCACGCCAATGCTTTTCTGAAATAAGCAAAAAGAAATTTTTAAAAGAAATGGAAGAAAAAGTTTTATGTCAAAAAATGGCTTACGTTAAATTTCCTAACAGCATGCTAAAAGAAGATGATCAAAAAAAAGCGGATATTGAGCGTATAACTAATAATTCCGACTTCTACAACAATAATAGCTTCAGCGCAATTGGAGTTGAAGGTAAAGATTTTGCATCTTTAGCAAAAAATAAAAAAGATGAGGAGGAAAATAAAAAAACAGAAGAAGAACTAATCAATAAAAAAAATAAAGAGATTAACTCAAAAGCCAAATTATACGAAAAGTTTGAGCTAACTAGATTACGTCAAAAATATATTTTTCTTTGTCAAAAAGAAGCTGATTCAAAAATTCTAAAATATATCTACGAACTTGAAGATTCATGTAACCAACAAGCAGATTTTATAGAGATTGGTAAAAATTAGTTAATTATTTATCGCTTAACTCACAAAGAAGTTTGACTCTCTACATCAGAATACATGCTTTGTGGATTTTTAGCTCTTTCTTCTAAAATATTTTTAACTTCATTTTTCTTTGCATCCACAAGCTTCTTAGATGCCTCTACAGATTTTTTAATATCAGTTAGTACTCTTAAGCCTTCTTCTACTTTATCTGGAATAAATGTCATTCTGCTACCAACAGCTGGATTTTTAATTCCAGATGTTTTTCTTCCTGAATAAACTCCACATTCCTCACATTCTTTTTGATAAATTCCAGAAGCAGTTTTTCCTAAAACATCTATATTATCTTGTTTTTCATAACCTTCTGTTGCACCACTTTTTTTATGAGAAATTCCACCTTTTTCTTTAGCGGTTTTAATAATTTCTAAAAGCTTGTCTAGCTCTAAATCCTTACCACCATTGAGTTTTTTGATTCTTGGATCTGCGGTAATTTTTATTAAAATATTCAGCATCATAAGAAGTTCTTCTTCAAAATTGTTATATGCACCATCTAAAGTTCTATAATTATTTTGCCTTTCTGTATTTACCCAAACTCCTGTTTTTGCCTTAACTTTTCTTTCATTCACAAAAGCTGTTACAACAAAACCACTCTCTCCTTTTGATGGCGAAGAACTTGGTAATTTTATTTTAATTTCGGGTTTTATTTCTTCTTCTATTTCTGGTGTTCTTGGATTAGAAATTTGAGTGTTATTTTCCCATTTATTGAAAGCATTTTGTAGATCAATTTTGTTTTGAGCATCTTCTTTTTTTTCAATAATCTCGCTGAGTTTCTGTTTTTTGACAATATTATTACGCGCATCTTGAAGCCATTTTTTTGCTAATGCATTCGTAGCTTGATCTGTATTTTTTTTATCTAGGAAATTTGTTGTTTTTGCTTCTCTTCTAGTATGATCAATTTCTAGTACCTTTTTTTTGGTAGTATCATCTAATAAATTAAGATGCTCTGGATTTAACTTATTTGCATAAAAATGACCTTTATAAAAAGCTTTGAGGTTAATTTGTTTTACTTCTCCTGCCTCTAAATCATTTTCATCTTTTAGATCTCTTACATATTTAATTCTTTTTTCCTCGGATAAATTTTCTATAAAACTCTGATTTTGACCTAAAATCATCTTATTTAAAATCACTGGATGACGACTACCACTAGTCACATCTTTAACAAAAGCATCATCTATCAAACAATTCTTTAGAGTATCAATTGCAAAAACCGTGCAAGAATTATGATCATTTTTAGATAAACCTACATCATTTTTTTTATAGTTTTTAACAGATCTAACTCTGTTAAATCCTTCAATTTTTTCTGCAGGCAAATAATCCTCAAAATCAACAACTTCAACTAAACCATTGTTAGTTTTTGCAACCACAAATGGCATTGCATGCATAACATTTCCATGTTTGTTATTTATCAGATAAGCTAATCCACGAACTTCGCCATTTTGCAATTTGTCTGCGGTTCTTGTTAACTCTAAAATTAATTTATCCTTATCTGGTTGATTATCGGCTTGAAGACTTTTCGCTTCTGAAGTTGCGTGATTTTCTGCAAAAACATCAATTTTTAGTTTTTTGTTTTCATATTTTTCTGCGTATTGAGCGGATATTTTTTCTAAGCCACTTTTTCTAAGCCTAACATATTGCAAACCATCAGTTTCATCCAAGTGCAACTCATAATTTTTTGGATGATCATTATTTTTTGGGCTCTGATTATTGGGAACCCTCTTTTGAACAATCCTTCTTTTAGGTGTTTTGTTAGGTGTGTTGTTAGTCATCTATATGTGTAGTTTATTAAAACTGAAAGCCCGCCTTAACAAAGTAAGGCGAGAATTTCATTAGTTGACTATTCAACAATTTCAGAACCAGCAAAGAAAAATGCAATTTCGTTTTTAGCATTTTCTAAGCTGTCAGATCCATGAACTGAGTTTGCTTCAATTGAAAGAGCAAATTCTTTACGAATTGTTCCAGCGTCAGCATTTGCTGGATTTGTTGCACCCATAATTTCGCGGTTTTTTAAAACGGCATTTTCACCTTTTAAAACTTGAACAACAACTGGTCCAGAAGTCATAAATTTTACAAGATCTTTGTAAAATGGACGCTCTTTATGAACTGCATAAAATTCACCCGCCATTTTTTCAGAAAGTTGCAATCTTTTTTGTGCAACAATTTTTAGACCAGCTTCTTCAAATTTTGCGTTAATTTTTCCAGTAAGATTTCTTTCTGTCGCATCAGGTTTGATAATCGACAAAGTCATTTCAATAGCCATGTTTTTAATGTTTAATTGTTAGTAATTTTCTTAAGAAAGGCGTGGCAAAGTAAGAAGATCAAGCTTTTTGTCAAGTTTTTAACTCTTAGTAAAAAAAGCCATTTAGGTAAAAATTTTAATAAATACCAAAAAATGATAACATAAAAAAGACAAACCCAACTTGCATTTGAACTCTTCAATTTTAAGTTACCCAGACATTCCTTTTTTATTTTTATAAAATCCAAAAAAAATGACGCTAGAAGAATTATTTGCTCTGGTAAAACATAAAATCACCAGCAAAGAAGCTGGTTCTTATTCTTACAAACTAGCTCAAGAAGGCTCAGAACGTCTGACAAGAAAAGTTGGTGAAGAAGCTTTAGAAGTTGTAATTGCAACTTTTATGAATGATCAAAATCAGAGTGAAAAAACACGCAAAGAATTAGTTGGAGAAATTTGTGATTTACTATTTCACACCTTGGTTTTATCTGCAGCCAAAGGAATTGAAATGGAAGAAATTCTTAATGAATTAACAAGAAGAAATAATTTAAAAAAATGACTTCTGTCACCTTAACAAATTCAGCTTTAGAAAGAGTTCGTGAAATTAAAAACAAATCAGAAAATCACGATAAATTTTTGCGCATCTCAATTTCTGGCGGCGGATGCAGCGGCTTTCAATATATTTTTGAACTCGACAATAAAAACCTTGAAGGCGACATAAAAATTTTAGAAGAAAATTCTCAAGTTTTAGCCATAACTGATGAAACCTCGTTACCTTTTTTAAATGGTGCTGAAGTTGATTTTGTTAAAGAATTAGGCGCGTCATATTTTAAAGTTAATAATCCAAACGCCAAAGCCAATTGTGGCTGCGGCAGTTCGTTTTCAATTTAGGCATGAAATCTTTTCAACAAGTTATTTTTGATCTACAGCAATTTTGGGCAAATCAAGGCTGCGCTGTTTTACAACCAATTGATTTAGAGGTTGGAGCTGGCACTTTACATTCAGCAACTGTTTTGCGCGCTTTGGGCAAAAAACCATGGAAAGTTGCTTATGCTCAACCTTGCAGAAGACCAACTGACGCACGTTATGCAAAAAATCCAAATCGCTTAAGCCATTATTATCAGTTTCAAGTTTTACTTAAACCAGCACCAAAAGATATTAAAGATCTTTACTTACAAAGCCTTGATTTAATTGGTCTTGATACCAAAAAAAATGATATTCGATTTGTTGAAGATGATTGGGAAAATCCTTCAGTTGGTGCTTCTGGTTT
>CAYWVI010000017.1:0-12122 GCA_964461905.1 uncultured Rhizobium sp.
AAATTTTTGACGTAGTTGTTACCATGAATCTTTACGGCGACATTATTTCTGACGTTGTTGCTGAAACTTCAGGATCAGTTGGGCTCGCTGGCTCGGCAAATATTGGAAAGGAATATGCCATGTTTGAAGCAATTCATGGATCTGCACCAGACATTGCTGGAAAAGACATTGCCAACCCAACTGGTTTAATTCACGCTGCGGCAATGATGCTGGTTCATATTGGGCAAAGTGAAACTGCAAATAAAATTCGTAACGCACTTTACAAAACAATTGAAGATGGTGTGCATACATCTGATATTTACAATCAAAATACCAGCAAGAAAAAAGTTGGAACAAAAGAATTCACAAAAGCTGTAATTGCTAACCTTGGTGAAAAACCATCTCAGTTACCTGTGGCGAATTTTACTAACAACGCTAAAAAAACCGAGATTAGCGAAATTAAATCTGCTTACGTTCCAGAACAAAAATCTTTAATTGGCTTTGATTTATTCATCGATTGGCAAAAAGAATTTTCTGAACTTTTGTCCGTTCTTAAAATCATGGAAAGTGATGAGTTAGAAGTAAAAATGATTAGTGCAAAAGGCTTGCTACTTTGGCCTTTGAGCGATCAACACATGATGCCAAATTATAATAAAGGTTTAACTGTTTTGCGTTTTGTTGGAAAAGGAATTACCGGAAAATCAAGCAATGAAATTATTAACTCCACAAAAACAATCTCGCATAAAAACATCATTGATATGCTACACATTTTAAACGAAAAACAATTTGATTTCGTTAAATATGAAGGGCTTTATTTGTTTAACGGAAAATGCGGATACACTTCAGGACAAGGAGAGTAATTAAAAAAAATCATGATAGTAAAAACAAGCTATAGCGATGTAATAAGTATAATTGAGCAAACAATCACAAGCTCAGGATTTTATTGGCAATCGCTATATCTTGTTGCCTGCTTCTTAATTTCATTTTTATGTTACAAGCTTTGCAGAAAATTTATTTTACCAAAAATAATCTCCTCATCTCTGAAAAAAAATATATCCCTAAACCGAATTGTTACACGCTATCTAATACCGCTTCTTTACCCAATATTTTCGGTCATATTTTTAGTAATTGGTCTTTCCATCTATTCTCAATTTTTTAAAGAAGATGCCTTATTTTCATCAATCTTAAAATTAATAACCCTCTTTCTTTTCTTAAAATTTTTACGCATCTCATCCAACAATACTTTCATAACTAACATTGCTGGATTATTTTTGGTTCCTGCCCTTGTTTTAGAAATTTTTGGTCTGCTTGATTCGGCTATTTTTCTGCTTGATGAATATGGTTTTAAAATTGGATCGGTGCGCGTCTCTGCATATTTAATTATCAAAGCAATTGTTGTTTTGGTGTTGGTTTTCTGGCTTTCAACTTTGGTTAGCAAAAAAAGTAAATCATTTCTTGATAACAGCAAAAATATCAAATCCAGCACCAAAGGAATTATTAGCAAATTTATCGATATTTTAGTTTACACAGTTGTTGTGATTGTGCTTTTAAAAACATTCAGCGTTGATATGACAACCTTCGCCGTTATTGGAGGTGCGGTTGGTGTTGGTATCGGGTTTGGTTTGCAAAAAATTGCCTCAAATTTTATCAGTGGCGTTATTTTATTATTTGAAAAATCAGTTGAAATTGGCGATATAGTTGAAATTGAAAATGCTAATATTTTTGGCACAGTAAAAAAGTTTGGTGGACGCTACACTTTAGTTGAAGGAGTTGATGGCAGAGAAGTTATGATTCCAAATGAAGATTTTATTATCGGAAAAGTTACCAATTGGACATATTCAAATAGCAGAGCTCGAGTTGAAATTAATCTTGGAGTTGCTCACGGATCAGATTTGGAAAAAGTTAAAGAAATTATGGTTGAGTGCGCAAGACAACATCCGCGCTGTTTAAGCTATCCTGAAATTGATTGTTTTGTAACCCAATTTGGTGAATATGATATTAGAATAACACTCTATTTTTGGATCAGCGATATAGTCGAAGGAAGAATGAAACCAAAAAGCGATATTTTAGTTAGCATTTGGAAAAAATTTAAAGAAAACGGTATAGAAATTCCTCTTCCTCAAAGAGAAATTAAAAATATCACAGAATGATGAAAAAAAAAATTCTAGCCTTCTCCTTAATAGAAGTTTCGGTAGTTATTTTAATTATTGGAATTTTTATCGCTGGTATATTTATAGCCAACACTCTGATAAATAAAGCCAGATTGTCTGCAGCAAAGTCTTTAGCAAAATCATCTCCTATTCATAATATTTACGAAATAGCTCTTTGGTTAGAAACATCTTTGGATGAAAGTTTTAATTCTGATGAAGCTTTTAATGATAGCCCCATAACTTCATGGAATGATCAAAAATCATCTGGTAATAAAGTGGTGATTTCTTGCAACTCAACAGCTGGATGCCCTGTTTATTCAAACACCATCAATAGCATTCACGCTGTAGAATTTAATAATGCAGGATTTTTAGAGTTTGATGGCAGTTTTTTAAACAATACTGACTATACAATTATTGTTTTAGAAAAAAGAAAATCGTCAGGATCTAATAATTATTTTCTTGGTAAAACTACCTCAGAAGATAACAACGGAATTGCACTAGGATATGCTTTTGATTCTACCGTAATTCATAATCAGGGCACTAATTCTTACGTTAAGAATTCTTCAGTTGAAAGCTATTCATCCTCTAAAGAAAAAGCCCGAATATTTACCTTTGTTCATAGCTCAACTTCAGGTAAAAAAACTTACATTAACGGTGTTTTATCCGCTCAAGATGCAACAAATACTTCTCATTTATCTGGGGTGACAACTATAGAAATTGGCAAAGGCTATACTGGCGAAATCGGGGAAATTGTCATATTTACAAAAGCCTTGATCCAAACGGATATTGCTGCGATTGAAAAATATTTGAAAGATAAATTTAAATTAAAAATCAACGATCAAGCTGGCGTCACTTGCTTATCTGGCACCGTTGTTGGCAATAGTTGCGATAACTCTCTTGTGTCCTGCTCTATATCAATAGATGGATTAATCGCCACAGTATCTCCAGCTTCAACATCTACTCCATTGAATTGCAATCTCGCTAATTACGATAATTCCGCACAGATCAACTACACCTGCATCAATGGCACGCCAACTATTTTGAGTGGATCTTGTCCTTGCGCAACTGGTTATGACTTAAGCAGCAACTGCAGTTCTTGCGCTTCTGGATATTATGATAGCGATAGCGGAAGTGCCGTAGTATGTTCAGCCGCCACTTCTTGCTCAACCTCTTCTGTTATTGGCGTTTCTACTCCAACATCAGTTAATCATGGAGATAGCGGTTCACTAACTTGTAATGCCTCAGGTTATACTGGTTCCACTGGCCCAACTTATAATTGTATCAATGGAAATTTAAACCTAGGAGACACTAGCTGTGCCTGTGATTCTGGAAAAGATATAGCAACTAATTGCTCTACTTGCCTTAGTGGCTACACCGAAATTTCTGGAGTTTGTAGACAAGATTGTGCCATTCCAAATTCAACACTTGGAATAGTTGATGGCACAACGGTTGTTCATGGTACAACATCTAGAAGTTGTAATGCAGCTTCTTACACTGGAACCATCACCTACACCTGCACAAATAGTGTAATCAATGTAACTGATAACACTTGCTCTACGCCTTGCACGGCAAGCGTTTCTCCAACAACATATAATGGAAAATCTGTTTTTACCTTCTTGTCTAACGGCACCTTTAGCTGCCCAACTTCAAGAAATGTTGAAGTATTAGTTGTTGGCGGTGGTGGTGCTGGCGGTAAAGCCACCGACGGACCATCATCTGGTGGCGGTGGCGGAGGTGGTGTTGTTTATGCTAGCTCATATCCTATAACTGCTGGTCTTAACATGGATGTAACCGTTGGTAGTGGCGGTATAAATCCGGGGACTGGATGTATAGGGCAAGACGGTGGAAATTCTACATTTGGCACTTTAACAGCCATCGGTGGTGGCGGTGGGGCTGGTGGCTACACATACGCCCATCCATGTACCGGCACAAGAAATGCTCAACCAGCTAGAAATGGTGGATCAGGAGGAGCTTCAGCAAATAATAATACAAATTTTGGCACCCCAGGAAGCAGCATTCAAACTTCTCAAGTTAACGGAACTAGTTATCATGGTAATAAAGGAGGAGATTCAAATGTAACATGTCCGGGTCTATCATCATTTAACCGTTGCGGTGGTGCTGGTGGTGGAGGTGCTGGCTCTGCTGGAGAAGATGCTACCAGCGGCAAAGGTGGAAATGGTGGGAATGGGATAATAATCAGCAGCATTTCTGCAAATTATTATGGTGGAGGTGGAGGTGGCAGCAGATCGCAGTCCGATACAAGTGCCGCAGTTGGTCAAGGTGGTTTAGGCGGAGGTGGAAACGGCACTACTACCGGAAGTGCGGCAGGTTCCGCTGGAGTAGCAAATACTGGTGGAGGCGGAGGATCAGGAGCTGCAGGCGGATCAGGAATTGTAATTATTGCTTACTAAAGATTAATTTTCTCAAATTTTTTACAATAATACAAACCTAACTTTTGCGCTCTTGAAAGCAGACTCGCTACAATAATTTCTGTAGCATATTTTATACCATTAACTCTACAAATTTCATCACCATAATAAGTTGGAATGTGAATTTCATCAATCTTGGATTTACGATCAATCAACTGAATTAAAATGTCGGTATCAAAAGAAAATCCGTCATTATTATATTGAAAGTTAATTTGTGATAAAGCCTTTGTTGAATAAGCTCTAAGACCAGTGTGATATTCTGATAAATTCTGGCGCAAAATAAAATTTTGCAACTTGGTTAAAATTATATTTCCCACAAATTTATAAAAAGGCATTCCACCTTTAAGAGCTGATTTTTTGTTAATCATTCTTGAGCCCAAAACCACTTCAAAGTCATTTTCTAAAATTGGCGCAATCATTTGCGGCAAAAGTTTAGGCGAATATTGACCGTCACCATGCAGCAAAACCACAACATCAAAACCATTATCAATAACATATCTATATCCAACTTTTTGATTTCCTCCATATCCCAAATTTTTTTGCTGCCTAACTAATTTAATTTTTTTGTCCGCATTTTCTTGCTGATATTTTTTTACCACTTCCGACGTTTTATCCTGCGAAAAATCATCGCTAACCAAAACTTCATATTCCCCTAATTGATCGTAAGGAATATCACTCAACACAGAGTAAATATGTTTCTCAGCGTTATAGGCGACAATATAAATAAGAGATTTGTTACTCATTTTTAAAAACCTCTTCATTGTTAAATTTGAGCCAATCAATAAATTCTTTATCTAAAATATTTTCTTTAATGAATTTTGGCGTCGCACTAAAAATTATTATTTCTCTACCACATTCAAATCCAATATCTCGAATATAAAAACGGTTCAAAATTTCTTTTGAATTATTTAAATCCCAACTGAGGTTATAAGATTCTTGCTCAAGCTGGTAGCCAGCGTAATCGCTATTTGTGATGATTGGTTTTTGTTGTTTTGTTTTTATAAATTGCGGATGAAAAGCCCTAGAAAGATAATCAACCTTCAATCCAATATCAAAAAATGTAAAAGTTTTTATCTTCGAAAATTCACCACTTTCATCAAGCAATTTAAACAAATCTTTGAAGAACAGTTGATATTCTAACATGCTTGATGCCACCGAAAATTCCGTCGCAGGAAACGCGGTAAAATAAATTGTGATTTCGTCATTTTTATATCTAGCGAGGTTTTTGGTAATGTAAGTTAAATTGCCGTTTCCTTTATCTTGCAACCGCCAAAACCATAGATTTCTTGTGATTGTGACAAAAACATTTTCTGTGCTATTTCTCTTTTTTAGCTCTTCATTTAAAATTTCACGATCAGATTTTTTGATGCTAAATTCCGCACAATTTTGACTAACTTGACGAAAAAAATTATTACTAAAACAGTAAAGAAAGAGCAGAAAAATTATCAGCGCAGAAGCTTTAATTTTCAGCTTATGAAAAGTTTTATTTTGAAATAAGTTTTTGAAAAGAGAGCAAAAAAAGTCAGAAATAATTTGAGCAAAGAAAGCATAAGTAATGGCAATTCCTAAAAACAAAAAAAGATTGTTGCGAGCAGTTGCTGAGAATGGGTAGAGCTTCAAAGAATCACAAAAAATCACCACAAAAAGCGGAGTAAAAATTAAATGAAGCAACAAGTAGTTTTTTCTTCTAATTAAAGAAATTGGCACAGCAAAAAAAGCTGCAAAAGACAGCAAAGTAATTAGCGAAGAAAAAGCATCTTGAGGCTGAACATTAATAAAAAAGCGCGAAATCATTACCAAATAACGCACCAAATATTGCGACCATTCTTTGGTTGAATAAAAACCCGCAATGCCGTGAAACCCATAATAGGTTTTTAAAATATATGCATATGCCGCAATTAAAAACATCAAAGCGGCGTGAATTGCCGCGATAATAATAAAATCTTTTTTATTTTTTTCTTTGATGGTTTGAAAAATCAAAACCAAACCTAATGCAAACAAAACAAAGCAAGCAGCATGATTTAGCTCAATTGCAATCAAGGCGCAAATGGCATAAAAAAGCAGAAATTTTTTGCGAGATTTAACATCATTTTCAAAACGATATTTATGAACAAATATCGCCGCCCAAGTGAGAAACAACATCATCAAAGAATAAGCCCGAATTGTTGTGCCAATTGTGACGGGCACAGCTCCAAAAGCAAAAAGCAAGGCTAAAAAATATCCAGCCGCTCTGCCAATATAAAGACGACCAAAAAAATAAATTGAAGGAATCAGCAAAATCGACGGAATAATTGACGACATTCTAAGCCACAAATCATTGTCGCTAACCTTCAACATCAAGTGCCAGATTACGTAAGAAAGCGGCGGGTGAATTTCTTCAGTAAAATTATATTTTATTAATTCCCAAATATTTTCTTGAGCTGCAACGGTTAAATGCCATATTTCATCATCGTTGAAAGCATATTCGCTTAAACCATAAATTCTAACAAACAGCGCGCAAGCAATTAGCAAAAACCACAAACCAAAGATTGCCAAATTACTTTTCATTTAGAGTTAATTTTTTTCAATAATGCGCTTTGAAGCTATTGCAATAAACTCATCTACGCTCATCACCGCTTGTTTTTCTTCTCCTAATTGACGAACCGAAACTGAAGAATTTTCAGCCTCTTTTTTGCCAATTGCCAAAATGTAGGGAACTTTTTTCAAAGAATGTTCACGAATTTTTGAATTAATTTTTTGAGCATCAAAATCAGCTTCAACTCTGAATCCAACAGCTTTTAGTTTTTCAACAACATTTGCCGCATATTCATCAGATTCATTAGTGATTGTTGCTACAACCACTTGAATTGGAGCAAGCCAAAGTGGAAATTTTCCAGCATAATTTTCTGTAAGAATTCCAATAAATCTTTCAAAACTTCCCAATATTGCGCGATGCAACATAACTGGATGCTTTTTAACACCATCTGATGCCACATAAGTTGCATCTAATCTTTCTGGCAAAATAAAATCAGCTTGCAAAGTACCACATTGCCAACCACGACCAATCGCATCAAATAATGTGAATTCAAGTTTTGGCCCATAAAACGCACCCTCACCTTCTTGAATTTCATATTCTAAACCAGCTTCTTTCACTGCTTGCGCTAGAGCATTTTCAGCACGATCCCAAGTTTCATCAGTTCCAGCGCGTTTTTCAGGGCGAGTTGAAAATTTCACCGCAACTTTTTCAAAACCAAAATCGCGATAAACTTCTTTAAGTAATTTGCAAAAATTAACTGTTTCTTCGTTAATTTGACTTTCTTCACAAAAAATATGTGCGTCGTCTTGTGTAAAAGCTCGAACACGCATTATTCCATGAAGCGATCCTGAAGATTCATTTCGATGACAAGATCCAAACTCTGCCATTCTAAGTGGCAATTGACGATATGATTTTAAAGCCTGATTAAAAATCTGCACATGACATGGACAGTTCATTGGCTTGATTGCCAAAGTTCTTTCTTCACTTTCTGAGACAAACATATTCTCACGAAATTTTTCCCAATGACCCGACTTTTCCCACAAAACTTTATCAACCATTTGCGGAGTTTTAACTTCTAAATAACCATTCTTATCTAACTTGTGACGAATATAATTCTCTATTTCGCGATATATGGTCCATCCTTTTGGGTGCCAAAATACTGAACCAGCAGCTTCTTCTTGAACGTGAAAAAGATCCATCGCCCGACCAATTTTTCTGTGATCACGCTTTTCGGCTTCCTCTAAAACATGCAGATAATTTTTTAGAGATTCTTCACTTTCCCAAGCTGTTCCATAAATTCTTTGCAACATTTCATTTTTCGAATCTCCACGCCAGTAAGCACCAGCAAGTTTCATTAATTTAAAATGTTTAATATGAGAAGTTGATGGTGCGTGTGGACCGCGACAAAGATCAATAAAATTTCCTTGTCGATAAAGTGTAATATCCTCGTCAACAGGAATTGAAGAGATGATTTCAGCTTTATATTTTTCACCAATTGATGAGAAGAATTTTGCAGCATCATTACGTTTCCAAACTTCACGAACTATTTTTTCATCACGCTTAACAATTTCGCGCATTTTAGCTTCGATGTTATCTAAGTCTTCCAAAGCAAAAGGCTCTTTGCGAGAAAAGTCATAATAAAATCCATTTTCAATTGCTGGACCAATTGTTACTTGCGTATCTGGAAAAAGCTCTTTCACCGCTTCAGCCATGATATGAGCTGCATCATGACGGATAACTTCTAAAGCATCAGTTCCAGATTTTGGCGTGATAATTTCTATTTTTGCATCATTTCCTATTTCACGAGATAAATCTTGTAATTCACCATTTACCTTTATTGCTAAGGCAACTTTAGACAATGAAATTGAAATTGATTTGGCAATTTCTAAACCAGTAACTCCACATACAAATTCACGTGCAGCACCATCTGGAAAAGTTATTTTTATTTGTTCTGACATTAGGAATTTTTATCAAAAGAAGGGTTGAGATATTGTCTAAAATTCTTAAGACTCAACATCAAATAGAGCAAGGAAAAGGATTGGAATTATTCAAGAAACCTTATTTATGCTTAAGACGGAGTTAAAAACTCCGTCCTGCAGCGCGGTAGTGGCTATTTTTAAACCAACTAAATGTTGGCATATATTTTATACTATCTTTCTAACAATTCTTGATTGATGAACTCTAAAACAAATTTAAATTCTTCTTTTGCTTGAGCAAGAATTTGCGATTTTACTTCTGAACTAGCTTCCATACTTTTTTGAGCTGTTTCTAAAATTTTTGACAAATCAAAAGCACCAATTGAAGCAGCAGCACCCTTAAAAGCATGAGATGCCATATACCAACCTTGATTATCACTTTTTAGAGTTTCCTCCATACGAGCAAAATTACGATTAGCATTTTCAATAAAAATCGAGAACAACTCTTTCTCAAATTCTATGTCATTTTCTATAACACTTTTTAAGAACTCTCTATCAATTGCCACTTTGTGTTGCTGAGTATTTTCCATAAACCAAGTTTTTTAATTAATAACCAAACTTAAAATAAGAGCACTTAACCTTATACCTGCTGTTTTTACCTCTTTATAGTTTAAAAGCACTTCAAAATCTCTTCTTCCTATTTGCACTTGAACCATTCCACCATTTTCTACAAAACCTTCAAACACACCAACAGTCATTATTTTATTTTTATTAAACTTGCTAATTTCAAGTTTCAGAATTTTTTCATAACCTCTAGCAACATAAACTGCTTTGCATTTGGAGATTTTATCTGGATTTTTATCCAAATTTACTGATTTGTTATCTTGGCTTAGTAGTAAGTTCGATATTTCATCACTACCAAAAGTACATACCTGACCAGCTTTAGACATTGAAGTTGAATTGATCATTTCCTGAATAAAAGTTGCATAGGCCTGAACCTCAACATCATCCATTGACTTAGCTTCGTAGCTAATAAAAAAGCTTAGAAAGACCGCAATAATTATTTTATATTTTTGTAAGAATAATGGCATTTAATTTTGATATTAATATTGCCAAACAGCTCTTAGGTAGTAGGTTCTACCAATTTCAGCATTATAATTAAATATTCCTGAATAATATTCGTTATGACGGTCATCTAATAAATTTCTAATACCAACGCTAAGATCAAGATTTTTTGTAGGAAGATATCCTAATCTAGTATCAAAACGTATGTAAGAAGGCGCACCTTTTGGATCAGTTTTTACATATTTTGCTGATGGCAAGCTATCAACATAATAAAGCATGTTATCAAACTCTATTTTTTGAGTGACGTTAAAAAACGATCTGATTCTAAATTGATTTTTTGGAGATCTTTTTTCAGTAAGTTCAAGAGAATCGTAATCCGCTAAAAGCGATGTTGTTGCATCAGTAGAAGCTTTACTAACATGTAAATCGGTTTTCAAAAAATCATAACTAGCTTCTAATCTCCAACGATTATTTACCTGCCATTTTCCTGAAATCTCTCCACCATAAGATTCTCCATAACCTAAATTTGAGGCTACTGGAACTCCACCAATATTTTCGTAAGTTCTTAATTTCGAGTAATCATTATAAAAAACCGCAACATCAATCAGTGTTTTAGTTGTAGGTCTGATTCTATATCCTGCTTCGTAAGCAACTAAATTTTCTGACTCTGCATTTTGGTTTCCTTTGCTAACAGTTGATCCTTCATATTCTTCTTTAATATCAAAACTAATTTCTCCTCTGGTTGGAGTTCTTACTGCTCTTGAAACTGAAGCCCATAAAGTTTGATTGCGTGATGGATAATAAGAAAGTCGAGCATTTGGTTGATACTCAAACCCAGTATAATCATTAATTAGGAACTTAGAGCCAATAGTAAGATCAAGATTATTTGTTATACTGATTTTGTCTTGAATAAAAGCACTGTGAATTTCATCATTTCTTTTGTTTGGAGTATAATTTATTGGGATAAATTTTCCACCATCAGTTAAATTAGAAGCTTCTGTTTCTTTAATATTGTCAATTATTTGACGGTATCCCAAACCCCAGATAAATTGGTTATCACGCGAAAAGCTATAAAAATGTTGGAAGTCAAGATCAATAGTTCTCGCGCTTCTTGCAAGAACAGGAATTTTAAAACTGTCATAATCAAAATAGCCATTAAGAGAAATGCTAGATTTTTTAGATATAGTTTTATCCCAGTTAACAACAATATTTGCACCGTTTGTCTCTTTATCATTTTTCCCAAATGTACTGAAATAATTACTAGCAGTGCTACTAACAACATCACCGTGAATGGAAAGAGAATTATCTTTTATTGAACTAATATCATATCTAAAGCCAGCCTGATCTTGAGAAATACCATCATTTGCATCTTTACCATCGCTAGCTTTATATGCCCCACCTCTTACAGCCTTCTTAGCATATACTCTATAATGATCTTTACTTGCAGTTTGACCACCATAACGCACTTCAGTAATTGATCTATCTTTGTTTCCAACTAATTGCGAAACATAACCACCTTGTGTTTGAGTAGCACTTTTAGTGATAATGTTAATAATACCATTAACCGCATTAGCTCCCCAAATTGTTCCACCGGGACCTCTTACAACTTCAATTTTTTCTATATCTTCAATAACATAATCATGAATATCCCAAAGAACTCCTGAGAATAGTGGGGTATATACAGTTCTTCCATCAATCAAAACCAAAAGCTTATTGGAATATTGATTGCTAAAACCACGTATACTAATCGTCCATTTATTGCCATCGATTCTTGAAACTTGAACTCCTGGAACAAGTCTTAAAACTTCTGGAATTGAAGTTAAACCTGATCTTCTAATATCTTCTGAAGTAAGAATATAAGTTGCAGAAGCTGCATCAAAAGCGTTTTCCTTCTTTTTTGAAAGAGAATAAATGTCAAAATTAAAAACGGACTCTTCACTTTTTTTCTCAGAATTAGCAAAAGAAACGGAGCAAAAGCACAAGATAAAAAAAAGATTTAATTGATTCCGTTAGTAAAGCTGAATTTGAAAAATTGGGTATTACCTACGAACATCGATTGATTGACGAC
>CAYWVI010000017.1:12132-18855 GCA_964461905.1 uncultured Rhizobium sp.
CACAAGATAAAAAAAAGATTTAATCTGAAAAATTTTACCATTATTTAAACTCCGTTTTAATTGGTTACTCTTTAAAATATGCCACAACTGGATATCTAGTTTCATACCCATGATTTTTTTGGCGCATCCATGGATAATCCAACATAACATCCATTTTGTATCCAAGATTATTAAATAACATTCTATGATTTCTGGATGCAGACTTTATTGATACTCCAACTGCATATTCACAATTAAATTTCTTTGTTTCCTCAATTAAAACAGAAAATAAACTTTTCATAACAACTCTGTTTCTAAAAGATTTATCAATTACTATATCTTCCATTTCAGCATACCTTGCTTTCTCATTTAATCCAACTTCTCTAAAAAACTTTCTCATAGTAAATCCTACTTCAGGAAGTTCATTAGCGGTATGTTTTATCCAATCACTAATTAAGAATCGAACACCAGCCACAACTTTATTATTGCAAACAGCCACCAAAATTCTACCACAACGATCATCCTCTATTTCTGATCCATCATAATCTTCCCAGTCATAACAATCTTCGGGGTGTTTTTTTCTATAAGTTTCATCAACTTCAGTGAAAATTTCATGTCTTAACTCGTAGTATTGATTACGCAAATTTTGATCAGCAAAAAGAATTTTTACTCCTTGTTCTGGCAAATCTCTAATAACTTGACCATCAAAGTAGCCAGATATTTTCTGCTTAAAATCTGAACTTAGATGAGAATCTGTATCTATTGTTTTAACATAATACTTGTTAGCAGATGAAAATTCTTTTAATAACCTAGTAGGTAAATTTTCTTTTAATGATTTGTTAATTTTGCTACCACGCGACTGATTTGCTTTGTCTTCGTGGTAAAAATCTTTGACAGCTCTAAGTGGCATTGCACTGCTCATAGATAAACCTAAATAATTTGTCTCAACTTAAGAACTAAAAATTTGTTCTTGTTAAGATTTTTTAAAAATTATTGACAGAGGGGTTTTTAAAAAATTAACTCAAAAAATACTTTCTTTAAGTAAGTTTTCTAAAGAGGTCTCCGTCAAAATTCTATTTGCTAAACGCAAGAGAATTCCTGATTTGGGAAAAAATCTTAACATTCAACATCCAAAGGCAATTGGTTTGATAATCTTTTATTATATTTACTCAAACATGTCTCAAAAAGAGATCCAAAAACACAAATGATTTTAAAAATCTTTAGAAAAAAGCCTGAAAAACAAAGTATAGATCTAGTATCTACCACTAAGAAAAAGAAGAAAATTCCTCATTCATCTAACCCTACTTCGTTATCAAAATTTCTTGGGAGGTTGTTTTATCACATCTCGCTATTTTATTTTGGAAAAGTTTATAGAAAGAAAATTGCTCAACGCAGTAAATTTGATCCAAGTTATCCAATTAAATTTATCAAATTACGCAAACGTTACGAAATAATTTTTAAAATTCGTCAACGCCGCAGAATGGAACTAGGAAAATCCTATAGTATATTCTCTTGGATAATGACCAGCTTAATTTTTATATGGCTTACGATCAATAGTACTATGGTCTACATCAATTTTTGGAAATCACTAGATAAACAAGTTATTTTCCAAGGTGGAGTCGTTGAAAAAGCTAATACCGCTTTATTCAGCTCTGTGAATAGTTACATAAATTATGTTGGTGATAAACTTTTAGTATTTGGCGGAGAAAATGATCCAAAAATGATTGCCAAACTCTTGCAAAAAACTCTTAATAAAGATCTGTCGCAAAAAAATGTTTCTTCGTGGATAAGTTTAAGCTTTGTTGATAATCAAGACAAAATTATAGTTACCTCAGATCGAGGAGTTTTACTAAATCCTATTACTCCACAAGAATATTTTCCACTTTCAGAAACAAAAAAGAAAAACGCTTGGCGTTTTAAAATTGGTCAACTTGTTCACATAGAAACCGATATTGCTTCTTACAACATGCTTCCTGTTGCTATGCGTATTGATTATGAAGACCTAAAAAGCATTGGAATCTTTATTGCACAAATACCGACAGAAGTTATTCAAAGACAAATAAATTGGGTTTTTGATGATGATAATGTTTGCTACGTTGTGATAGATGGTAATTATGATATGTTAGCTAATTCAAAAACATTTCCTGCGGAAAATTTTGATCGCGAAATCTTCAAATCAAAAGGATATTTGCGCGAGGCTATAGAAACCAATCGTTCAATCACCGCAGAAACATTGCCTTTTTCTTTTAAGCTGGGTGGATGTGTGTTTAACCACTTTAAAAAATCTAATGAATATAACACGACCGTAATAGTTGGATATCATGAAGAATCAGCATGGAAAAATCTTGGCTTTTCTTTGATGGTATCTGTTGGCCAATCTTTTGGCGTGGCAATATTCTTTATGATCACAATCTTTATTTTCAGAAGAACACAAATTGAACCATTTTTAGCTGAGTTAGTAAAAGCCAAAGAAGATGCTGAGGCTGCCAGCGTTGCAAAAAGTCAATTTCTTTCAAATATGAGTCATGAACTCAGAACTCCTATGAATGGAATTATTGGTATGAGTCAGGCTTTAAGAGAATCAGGACAATTAAAAGATGACGAATTAGATCAGGCAAACACTATTTATCGTTCTGCAGATGCTTTGCTTTTGATCTTAAATGATATTTTGAACTTCTCTAAGATTGAAGCTCGTAAAATTGATATCGAAAATATTCCATCAAACTTACGTGATTTAGTTGAAGATATAGCAGATTTAATGTCTCCAACCGCAAGTAATAAAGGGTTAGAAATTATAACCAAAATTCCAAAAAATATTCCTCATTCTCTAATGTGCGATTCTGGACGCATTAGACAAATTATGAATAATCTAATCAACAACGCCATTAAGTTCACTTATTACGGACAAATTCTGATAGAGCTTAAGTTAGAAAAAGTTGTTGGAGAAGAGTTTTTTATAAGTTTTAACATTAAGGATAGCGGAATTGGCATGAGCCCTGAGCAAATTCAAGGCTTATTTAAAGCATTTAGTCAGGCTGATATGTCAACCACTAGAAAATATGGTGGTACAGGTCTTGGTCTTTCAATATGTAAAGAATTGACTGAATTAATGCATGGAATAATTGGAATTGATAGCGAGCTTGGAAAAGGTTCTAATTTTCATTTCACCATTCCCATGAAAAAATCACTCGAAACTAATGACGATGACGAGGAAGATTATTCAAAACAAAAAAGTGAAATTATAGGTAAAAAAATTGCTATTTTAGAACATAACAAAGTTGCTAAAGAAGTTATATCAGAATTTTTTGCCGACCTTAAAATAACTTCCAACTTCATAGATTTAGCTCATGACAAAAATGATTTAGCAATAGTCGAACTTGAAAAATTATCTGATATAAATGCGATAATCATTAGTCACAACTCTCAAGCTGGAATTGATGCTGGAACGATCATTCTAAAAATAAAAGAAAGCCAAAAACTTAAAAATCTTCCTGTCATTTTGCTGGTTTCTGTTCAAGCAAAATTAAAAATTTCTAGCGATATTCTCAAAATGTTTGATCGCATTGTAACAAAACCAATCAAAGAAAATCGCTTACTTTTAGCATTATTCTTTATCTTCAAAATAACTTACTATGAAGAAGAAGGTTTGTTGGTTGAACAAGGAAAAGTTGTTGATGAACATTTAGAAACCAAAGGAATGCGCATTCTTCTATGTGAAGATAATGAAGTGAATATTAAAGTTGCTCAAATGATTTTAAAACGTTTTGGTTTTGAAATTGATTTAGCTGAAAACGGACAAGAAGGATTAAATAAGTTTATCCATCTAAAATATGACATTATTTTTATGGATTGTTCAATGCCAATTATGGATGGTTTTGAAGCTACAAAAAAGATTCGCGAAATAGAAAAAGAAAGAGATGAAAAAAATCCTATTTTAATTTTTGCTTTAACTGCCAATGCTGGAGAATCTGATCGTAAAAAATGCAGTGAAAGTGGTATGAATGATTTTGTTTCAAAACCTATAAAACGTGAAGCAATAGAAAATCTTTTGGATCGCTGGACAAAAAAGAAAAAATAAGTCAAAATTTTTGTCTCTGATTTTTAAATTTTGCTATTCAATAATAATGCTTCCAAAAAATAACCTTTATAAAACCTCTCAGGCTTTTCTTTTGTGGTTATTTTTTGCTATAATAATCTCATTCTTTTCTTTAAATTCTGAAGCTTCTGATAATAAAGTGATCGTTAATCAGGTTAACTTTACTTCAAAAAACCATTTAGAAATTTCGCTAGATAAAAAAGAAACATTTAAAATTTTTACTCTTACAAACCCAGATCGTCTAGTAGTTGATATTTCAAACGCTGATTTAAAAAATCAAAATCTAAAACCACAGTTACCAAATTTTATCTCTGGATTTCGTAGTAAAAAAAATAACGAAACACTTCGACTTGTTTTTGATTTAAAACAAAAAATCGGTATTGAAAAAGTTAGATTTGAAAAAATTGCTAAAATATCAGGAAAAATCACTGCTGAACTCACTGGCATATCTTCTTCAACCACCACCAAAACTCAAAACCAAGCAGAAGATTTTATCACTAATAAAGTTGAAGAATTTGAAGTACAAACCACAAAAGTAACCAATATTGATGGCTCTTTTACTTATCTTGTGCGCAAAACTCCTAAATCAATTGCTAAACAAAATAATACTAGACTTCCCGTTATTGTTATTGATGCAGGACATGGCGGAAAAGACCCCGGAACAATCGGAAATTTTGCACGCAGTAAAGAGAAAAATATCACCCTTGCCTACGCAAAAGAACTTGGTCGACAACTTGGAAATACAAAACGCTACACAGTTTATTTAACTCGTGACAGCGACATTTTTATTCCTCTAAAAAAACGTGTAGAATTGGCAAGAAGAAAAAAAGCTGATATGTTTATTTCTCTACATGCTAATTCAATTGCAGATTCTGGGATTTCTGGTTTTTCAATTTATACTTTATCTGAAAAATCTTCTGACAAACAAGCTGAACTTTTAGCTCAAAAAGAAAATCGTGCTGATATAATTAATGGCATTAACTTTTCTGGAGCTAGTCAAGACATAATGAAAACTCTAATTGACTTATCACAGCGTGAGGCTATGAATGGCTCCGCTTCGTTTGCTAATATTGCAATTAAATCAGTTAGAAAATCTTCCATTAATATTTTACAAAATACTCATCGTTTTGCTGGATTTGCTGTGCTTACAGCTCCTGATATGGTTTCAACTTTGATTGAACTTGGATATTTATCCAACAAAGCAGAAGAAAAATTAATGAATAGTTTAGGATATAAAAGATTAGTCGCCGAAAGCTTAGTTAACGCTATTGACGAATATTTTGCAAAAAACAGTTTATAATCAATTTCTATGAATAAGACCATCAGCACTATCATTGCAATCCTCATGTTTTTAGGATTAGTTCTAATCATGATTGGGTTTTTTGTTTTCAAAAGATATAGCGAGAACCTTCCTGATTACGAACAACTTAAAAATTACAACCCAATGATAACCACCAGACTCTATGCTTCTGATGGCTCGTTGATTTCTGAATTTTCTAAAGAAAAACGCATTTTTGTTCCTATTGATACAATTCCTAAAAACCTAATTAACGCCTTTTTAGCTGCGGAAGATTCAAATTTTTATAAACATTCAGGCATTGATCCACTCGCCATTTTTCGTACATCGGTGCGCAATATATTTTCTGTTGTAACTGGCGATCCTAGTATGGGAGGTGCTTCAACCATTACACAACAAGTGGTAAAAAATTTCTTATTAACTAGAGAAAGAACATTTCAACGCAAAATCAAAGAAGCAATTTTAGCTTATCGCATGTCGCAAGCTTTTTCGAAAGATCGAGTTTTGGAGCTTTACTTAAATCAAATTTACCTTGGATCTGGAGCTTATGGTGTTGCTGCTGCAGCTCAAGTTTATTTTAATAAGTCAATTGATGAACTTACAATTGAAGAAGTAGCCCTACTCGCAACTTTACCAAAAGCACCATCAAAATTAGATCCACGCAAAAATTTGGATAAGGCAAAAGCGCGTCGCGATTGGGTAATTAATCGCATGGTTGAAGAAGGTTTTATTGAATCTAAAGAAGCTGATATGGCGATAGAACAGCCAATTACCTTAAAAGTTAAAGAAGATGATGAAGTTACTAAAGCAAACTTTTTCTCAGATGCTGTTAAAAAAGAACTTACCGAGCTTTACGGTTCAGACAGTGTGTTTGAAAATGGAATAGTTGTTCGCACTACTTTAGATCCACGCTTGCAAAAAATTGCCGAAGAATCCTTTGCAAAAGGTATTGAAGATTATGATAGAAAACACGGCTACCGAGGAGCTATTGCCAAAATTGATGCTAATGGAAAATGGCAAGAAGAACTTCAAAATATCGATCCAAAAAAATTATATCGCGATAGCTGGAGCAAGGCAGTTGTATTATCTGTAGCAAAAGATTCTGCAGCAATTGGTATTGAAAATGGAAAATTAGGATCAATTGATTTTGCATCACTAAAATGGGCCAGAAAATACATTAGCATTAACTCTTTAGGCGCAGCACCAAAAAAGATTTCAGATGTCTTAAATGTGGGGGATGTAATTTTAGTTGAACAAGTAAAAGACAGCGAAACTTATTTGCTACGCCAAATTCCAGAAGTAAATGGTGGGTTTTTAGCAATGGATCCTCATACGGGAAGAGTTTTAGCAA
>CAYWVI010000017.1:18865-25532 GCA_964461905.1 uncultured Rhizobium sp.
ATCGTGCAACACAAGCTATGCGCCAACCGGGATCCACTATGAAAACCTTTGGTTATATTGCAGCACTTGAAAATGGCATGACACCAGCAACTGTAATTATGGACGAAGAAGTCTCTCTAAATCAAGGAATTGGCTTACCACCTTACCGTCCAACAAACTATTCTAATGAATTTTATGGACCAACAACCCTACGCACAGGTCTTGAACAATCACGCAACGTTACTGCGGTTAGAATGGCTGATCAAGTTGGCTTAGATAAAGTTGTAGAAGTTGTTAAAAAACTTGGAGTTAACGATGATCCTCAAAAAATTTATTCTTTGGTTTTAGGATCAACTGAAACAACAGTTATGCGCATGGCAACCGCCTATTCTGTTATGGTAAATGGCGGCAAAAAAATCACTCCAGCAATGATTGAAAAAATTCAAGATCGTGAAGGAAAAACCATTTATCGCCGCGATAAAAGAGAATGTAATAATTGTTCAATCAACAACTTAAACGACTATGTTTCTAAAGATGTAAGCGAATTAGCAATCCCTTACTTGGACGAAAGCAAAGAACAGTTAATCGATTCTGCTACTGCTTATCAAATTACCTCAATGCTTCAAGGAGTTGTTGATCGCGGTACTGCAGCCAGAGCAAAATCAATAGGAAAAATTATTGGTGGAAAAACTGGAACAACCAACAGCTCTTTTGACTCTTGGTTTGTTGGATTTTCCCCTGATTTAGTTGTTGCTGTATATATTGGCTTTGACACTCCAAAATCTCTTGGATCATCTGAAACTGGAGCTTCAGTTGCTCTTCCTGTCTTTGTTGATTTTATGAAAGAAGCTTTAAAAGACACACCATCAACTCCTTTTAGAATTCCAAATTCTGTAAAATTTGTAAAAATTGATAGAATAACTGGTAAATTCCCAACTCCATCAACTCCAAAGCAAAATATTTTCTTTGAAGCGTTTAAAAATGAAGATTCTTTAGAAAATATTGGATCAAATAATGACGTAACAAATGGAGAGATTAAAGAAGAAAACCCTGAAAATCAGAACCCTAGCGGAATTTATTAATCACAAATTATGTCTGAAATAATCTCGTTTTTCATTATTATTTCTCTGATTGTGGTTGTAACAAGGCTCTTTATTGCTAATAATTCCTACGAAAAAATTCTAAGTTTTTACTTTATTTTCACCAATATCATCATTTTGATTTTAGTGAATTCTATCGCCAATTTTGATGCGATTTTAGACATCATAATTTTGCTTTTTTTGCTAAAGTTAGTTGCAGTGCTTTTTTTGCTCTTCAACAAGAAAAAAATTTAAACCATGGGATTTGTTGCTTTAATCATCGCTATTATTTCTGCACTTTTTCTTGTTGCTTCGGCAATTTCTTTTTTAAAAGCAAAAGATGTTTTTACCATGACTCACGTGGTAATGGTCGCCAATTGTTATATAATTCCTATGATGTTAGTTGGAGTTGGAATTGATCGCTTTTCAATAATTTCATCAGCAAAAATTATCACTTTGGTTTTGCTAAACCTTGTAGTTGCAAACCTATTATGTCACATAATTTTGCGCCGCGCCATAATTAATAAAATCGAACCAGACGCTAAAAACGTAAACTCTAGATAGAAATATCAATTATGGATTTGGCATTTTTTAAAAAAATTACCAAACCACAAAACCTCAAGCTCCTTTACCACTATTTTGAGCATGAACACCAAAAACTGGTCTAGCAATTATTCTATCACCATTTTTATCTTTGATTACTTTTGTTAATACAACTTCTGTACTAGGATTTTTTGACTCCGCTACATTTCTGGTTTTTGCTGCTATTTGATCATCATTAAATCCAGCATCACGAAATTCTTGCAAAACTTTTTGCTCGTGATTTTTAAGACTTTCTACCGCTTGCTGCAAAATTTGGGCAGAAGATCTTGGCGTTTGATTTTCTGATTCCTTTATTTTTTTTGTAACCGCAACCAAAAGATCCGAAATATCTTCTGCAACCTGACATACAAAACGAGAAAATTCATCAACCTTCTTTTCTGAAACATCATTAATATCTCTTTTGCTATCTTTTTCGTAACCGCTTGCAAACCCCCGATTCATTGCATTCAAGGCTTCCCCTATGTTATCATAAGACAATGGCACGAATGTTTCTATCAGATTCGTAGTATATTTTGTTGTTCTTTGTTTTTCTAAACCAGCCGCACTTCTATGACCCAAAGATAAAGCGATAATGTTATTTCTTAGTACATAATCATCTATCTCATAAAGTTTTTGATGAGCTTTTTGTAAAGCCGCAATCGCCTTTTCAACTTCTTGATTATTCTCAGGATGATCTTCTTCTATTATTGAATTATTCAGCCCAGTATTTTTTGCCGGAGTTTGCAATTTTTGAGGAGTTTCTGAATAAAAAAGATTTTTGTTCACATTCAATTCTGCGACACTATCAGAACGCCCAATGTTACGCAGAGAAGATGGCGAAAAGTGAATTGGAGTATTTGCAAAAACAAGAGCAGGAACTTTGCCCTGAGATGCAATATTTTCGGAAGCAAATTCAACAAATTGTAATCGTCTGACTTGTTGTTTTATACCGCTTCCACCTCTATTACTAAGTGCCTTTAAAGCACTATCAACACGTTCTTTAGCTTCTGAGTTAAATTGTTTTACAGGAGTTTTTATCGGAGTTTGTGCGGCAAGTTTAAAACTATCTTTACCATCATTTTGCACTGAAACAGAAAGACCCAGACTATCAACACTCTTCTCTGCATCATTAATAAGAACTTCAAAAGTTGCGTTGTTATATTGCTTACGAGTAGATTGAGGATTTAAAATAATTTTTTCAAAAACACTAAGACCTGAGCTTTCTGATAAAGCATCTTCTTCCATTTCTTCTGTTAAATTTTCTCTTTTATTTGGCGATGGTGATTTTGTCTTCAATCTTGTTTTTTCTTCTAACGCCTTTTCTAACGCCCTTTCCAGCTCCAGCTTTTTTCGAGCTTCTTGCTCATCCATTTTTAGAACAAAAACATTGCCAGCCGCATCCAAAACATTGCGGATTTTTTCATAAGTAGAGTTTAAAGATTTTTGCTCTGATTTTTTGAGATATTCATCAAGTGATTTCCAATTCGAAGAAAATAATTCATTTAAAAGATTAGTAGCATTTTTTACAATATCTTCGTCCCGATTTGTTAAACTATTAATAATCTCTGAAATATCAGTTTTTGTTTCCAAGCTATCATGAGCTTCTTTGATATCTTTTAAATATATCTCTAAATCATCTTTTTGTTTTTGCTGTTTTGATAGTTCTGTAATCTTCTTTAAAATATGATTTCCAGAATCAACAACCTCTCTAAACCAAATACGAGTTGATTCAAAATTATCATTTATAAAATTTTGATCTATAACCGATTCATAATTACCTTGAATAAATAACTCGTTAAAAAGTTTAACACTAACATCTCCAGATATCTTACTTTTACTGATTTTTGTCTTAAACTTTTCATCAAGTTTATTAAATTTTTCTAATAATTTCTTAGATTTTTTCTTTAGTAAATTTCTTATCTCTTCTTCTTGAATCGAATTTTGAACTAAAGATTTTAGAGCTTCTTCTGGAAAGTTTTTTTTACTTTGTTTTTTTGCGCCTTGAATAAATTTATCGCTTTTGTCAGAAAAACTCTGCTGACCCTTTCCTAAATCTATCGGATCCCTCAAAGAAAAATTATAATTTCCAATTTCGTTTTTTAATTTTGCAGCCTGCTCTGCATCGTTTTTAACAATTTTATAATAAGCCCATTGCGCAGTTTTTAACGCCATAATCATTGGCTTTATTTCGGGTAAATTATTCGCAACATCTGTTAAATCTTCATCTGAAACTTTTGCAGAACTTTTACCCAAAATTTCTGCCACAGTTTTTTGCCAAAAACTTTCAATTTCTTGAAGTTTTTTTACATCACACTCACGACCTTTTTGTTCAAAAACCATTTTTGTAAAATCAGCCAAATCCAATATTTGCAAGTTTTCTAGATCTTTTATTGCCTTTTCATTGTTTTGATTTTTTGACTTTGGAAGTTTGTTTGTAAATCTAAGAAACGCCGCATTCCAATCAAATTCTTTATGTTCAGGCGTGTTTTCTATTGAAAAAGCATCAGCATAATTTTGCCTGCCACCATTATTTTGAACATTTTTAGTTGATGTTTTTTTCTCCAATGACTCGGGAGTTTCAAGATTAATTTCTGGCGTTTTCGCATAACGATTAAGATGAAGATTTTCTGGCGTATTTGTATCGATGAAATCTTGACCTTTATGATCTGGAGTTTTTTGATTATGCTTCTTCATCAAATCTAAAATTCGTGAGTTTGTATTTCCTTCCTGTTTACTTGGCATTTGTTTGTTTTGTTGGTTTTAAAGTTAAATCAATTACACACCGCAATAAGCTTAAAGATTCTTTAATATCTATATTTTGAAACAAAATTATCAATTTAGTTATAATAACAACTTTTTTTGCCAAAGAGCCAAATTCAAACCTAATTTCTCAATAATTTTGAATTATTTTTTTTCTAAAAAACCAATCAAATTTAACCGCTATGTCCCATTGACATACAGAACAAGAATCCACACAAGGCGTGACGCAACTCTTGTCGCGTTTTTGTATCCAGAAGGGATAAAGGACAAAAGGACAAATTTAATGGTGATTATATACTTAACACATAAAAAGATTTGACTTATAATTTTCTAGGTATTTAATTAATGTCATTAACAACATTATTTAACTACTTAAGATTATGAATTTACTAGAGTTTCAACAGAAATTTTCAAATGAGCAAGCTTGCCGTGATTGGCTTGCTGAGAAGCGTTGGGGTGATAAAGAAAATCCAAGCTGTCCACATTGTAATTCAAAACAAGTTTACACTCACGCAGACGGAAAACTTTTTAGCTGTTCTGGCTGTAAAAAACAATTTACAGTTCGCATCGGCACAATCTTTGAAGATAGTCGTCTTCCTTTGTTTAAGTGGTTCATCGCCATTTATCTTTTTACCTCTCTCAAAAAAGGAATTAGCTCAATTCAACTTTCAAAATACATCAATGTCACGCAGAAAACCGCTTGGTTTATGTTGCACCGAATCCGTGAAGTAATGGATAATAGCGGAGATAATGATTTGTTTAATGGCACAACTGAAATTGATGAAGCTTATTTAGGTGGTAGTGAATCAAATAAACACGCTGCCAAAAAAGGTAAAACTGAAAAAATGGTTGTGATTGGTATGGTTAATCGTGAATCGCAAACAGTTAGAGCTGTTAATGTGGCTAGTTCAGAAGCGGAAAATCTTTTGCCAAAAATTTACAAAAATGTTGCTGATCGTTCAACAATCATTACCGATACATTGCAAGCTTACAAAGGCTTGAAGAAGCATTACAGCCATAAAACAGTTAAACATTCCGCTGGTGAATATGTTAAAATTGATAGACATACAGCCTTTAAAATTCACACAAATTCTATTGAAGGATTTTGGGGCGAATTAAAGCGTGGCGTAAAAGGCATTTACCATTGGGCAAGTAGGAAGCACATAAACAAATACTTAAACGAGTATTGCTTCCGCTTTAATGAAAGAAAAATAACGGATTTTGAAAGGTTCGCTATTTGGTTTGGTAAATGCGAAGATAAGAGATTGTCTTATGCGGGATTAATTAACTAAATTTAAATTTATGACAAAAGATAAAAATATCGCAGGGTCTAAAGATAATAGAATCAAGGCTTTAGAAGCAAAAATGAATAAAAATATCGCGGGGGGTATGGTTATCCAAACCGAGTTAGTTTTTGAAGTAGAAATAGAGAGGGAAATTAATGGGGTGCAAATGGGCGTCCTTAAAGGAGGAACTCCTTATTTAACTCAAACAGGATTAGCAAAACTTTGCGGAGTTCCAAGAAAAACAATATACAATATTGACCAAGAATTAAACACAGCAACGCAAGGTAAAACCAAAGAAAGAGCCGACAAAATTAAAGAATTGCTTAAAACTCAAGGTTATATCGAAAAAGATCTGTTTATAAAAATTAAAAATGGTGCAGACGCCTACAACGCTTATCCTGATAGCGTCTGTATGGCTCTTTTAGAATATTTTGCTTTTGAAGAAAATAAAAAAGCTGCGCAACAAAGTTATAGAATATTAGCACGCTCTTCTTTCCGCTCTTATATTTATAATTTAGTTGGCTATAAATCAGAAACCAAACAGCTCGATAACTGGAAATTTTTCCTCGACAGAGTTGATTTGAATTTTGATGTAGTTCCCGATGGTTATTTTAGCATTTTTAAAGAAGTTTCAGGCTTAACCGTTTCTTTAATCAAGGGCGGCATTATCATTGACGACCATACAATTCCCGATGGAAGCGTCGGCGGATGTTGGGGCAGATATTGGACTGAAAATCAATTAGAAAAGGAGTTTGGAGCAAGAATGAAATACTCACACAATTTTCCCGAATATTTTCCTCAAGCGTTATCTAACCCTCAAGAAGCTTGGTGTTATCCAGACAATGCTCTTAAGCACTTTAGACAATGGTTTAAAGCAGAATATATTTTTAGCAAATTCCCCGATTACTTGTTGCGCAAAGTTAAGAGCTTAAGTCTTACTCACGAGCAGAAAAACAAGATTCTTGAGGCTGTTAGACCGAA
>CAYWVI010000018.1:0-25311 GCA_964461905.1 uncultured Rhizobium sp.
GCTGCTTTCTTTCGAACCTGACCCGCTAAGCAAGAAAATCGCCCGCTCTCACCGCGGGCAATTTTGAAATGCGGAGGAAAATTATTCAAGGAAGAATCTTGAGATTTTTTAACGAATCTTGCAGCAAAAGTTAGGCATTACTGCAATGCCTTTAAAAACATTTATTAAGATTTCAAAACTATGGAGTGTAAGGATAGGAGATAATTATTATTCCTGCTTTGCCACCTAAAGATCCAGCGCCAAGATTTCCACCACCACCACCACCACCATAACAAGTCTGAGCTACCGCTGCAATAGCTCCACCACCATTATAATACCAAGCTCCACTACCACCACAGGTAGCACTATCTCCACCAGTGCCTCTAGCAACTGCACCATTAGAAGATGGACCTCCACCTCCGCCTCCCGGAGCATATTTAACCGATGATCCACTTATACTACTTTGAAACGCTGCAGCTCCTTTTCCGTTAGTAGTTGAGCTGGCATCACCACCATTTTCAGAGCTACTTCCACCACCACCACCAGAACCAACACCGCTAGAGATATTTCCATAACCACTTCCTCCAGAGAAAGTTCCTGTACCAACCCCTCCACTTTGAACACCATTACAACAATAATAACCATAACCACCACCACCAGGACCCGGATCAATGCCTGATTTTCCGCCTTTTCCTCCTCCAACCACTGAAATGTTAATTCCATTACCTACAAAGCTAGATGGTGATCCATTAGCATCCTTAGCTCCACCAGCACCAACAGTTACCACAAAATTACTTGTCACTGATACCATGTTATCAAGAGACTCTGTAACACCACCACCACCACCTCCTCCAGATCCAGAACCAACTGGACCAGAGTTACCACCACCACCACCACCACCAACTACAAGAATGTCCAAATCAGTCGTATATCCAATACAACTACTTAGCGTAGTAGATGCGGCAGTAAAAGTATGAATTCTTCTTCCACCACTGTTAACAACGTTGCCACCAGAACTACAATAAAATTCTTTAGCACAATTATTAGCAGTAATTGTTGCAACACCACTTGTAATACAAGTGTAGTTAACTGATCCAACATATCCACCAGCAGTATTGCAGCCAAAAGATCCACTTCCACTTTCAGCATAAACAAGATTTGACTGTGCATTATAACCAGTACCTGCAGAAGCATTGCAAATTATAGCAACGCATTGACTTAGTGTAATATTTGCCTCACCAGCACCTAAACAAGTATAAGTTGGAGAACCGATATATCCAGAACTACAAGCAGTTGTTGGGGTATTTGGAATTAAATCAGGAGTTACTGTATAAGGAAGATTAGTTTTATCATTAAACCCTGTTTTTCCGGTAATAGTACATACAGTTGAAGCGCAAGAACCAGTTAAACTCAAAACACCACCACTGCAATCGTAAGGCACAGTTCCAGAATATCCTGTAACGTTACAATTTATATTACTCTTACCTTCAGATACTTGAGTTGTTGTTGAGCCAGGCAAACTAACTGGACAACCAGTAATATTTTCCGCAGAATTAATTTTGATGTTGTATTTCTGACCCAAATAAGCCTCAACCTGCGCGCGCTCCTTAGTCGACAAAACACGATTAAACAAAATTATCTCATAAATCTCACCAGTCCAAGGCGCGTTAGATGATTTATTGCCAATGTAAAAAGCTGTATTAGGAGTTACAGCCGTTGCGCTTGTAGAATTCAAAATCTCCGCAGTACCAGCATCACCACTTCCTGCACTACCAACACCATTCGTAAATAACTGCAAAGATCCACCAGCCCCACCAGTGTAAAAAGCTGAAATAACTTCTGGCCTTGTTGTGGCATTAGCAGTTGAAGTTGTCACATTTGTAGAACCGTTAAAAAGCAAAGTTCTGCTTCTATTATTTTGAGTTCCTAAAACTCCATAACCCCAACCGCTTGAATCGCCATTAGAAAAGATGGTCTTAGCCGAAGCAGATGAATCATCCTTCAACTTAGCTACAATAAAAAAAGTGTAACTATTATCTGGCGTTACAATAAATGTATTTACAACATCATTAGTCAAAGTGAAAACAGCAGAAGCACTCGATCCATTAAAAGAAACTGCTGGCAGAGAATAAGCATCACCATTAGCTTTGTAAGTTATTGCTGGTGAAGCTGTTGCCTTTGCAACCAACCTGTTCAAAGCCTGCGGGTTTCGATCAAACCATTTTGTCAATTGAACACCATCATTTGACTCAACATCAATAAAACTCTCCGGCATAGAAGTTTCCAGCCACAATACTAAACCAGTTGTTGTATTTACCACTGAAGACAATGTCAGTGTTTGAGCGGAGCTAATTCGAAAATAAGCAATCATTTTAGATCCTTGAGTCACGCCAGCAATCAGAACACTAACAATGATTATTACCACAGAAAGCTCGATCAATGAAAACGCTTTTAATTTTTTACGCATAAATTTTTCACGAATTTTTTTTAAATAACTGGATTCAGCTTTCTCAATTAATCAATCTTTAAACACCAAACTCACAACCTCCCCAGCTAAAATTGAAGTTGTAACACAATAACATTTTCTAAAATCAGCAATCCAAAGAGCAAAAGCTAAAATACTTTTAAACCAATTTTCAAAATACTGTTTTTTCTAACAACTTGAATTAACCGCAATATTCTACTTCACCAAACTAATCACAGTTTCAACAATATTTTTCACGCCAATTCCAGCTTCAACTTGCATTGTTTCAACTTTATTTTGTTCAATAAATTTATCTGCCATTACCAAAGAACGAAATTTACATTTTCCATCAAGCAATCCTTTTGAAAGCAGAAACTGAGAAACAGCCGATCCAAATCCACCAATCGCACCTTCTTCAATTGTAATAATTAAATCATGAGTTTTGGCAATTTCACTAAATAACTCTTCATCAAATGGTTTAGCAAAACGCGCATCAATTAGTGTGATTTTTAGATTATTTTCTTTCCCTAAAATTTCTGCCGCTGCTTTTGCATTTGATAAAATTGCACCATAAGAAATTACCGCAACCTTTTCACCGCTTTGTATTACACGAGCTTTTCCAATTTCTAAAACTTCATCATCTTCAAAATTTATTTCTTGATCTGCATTTCCACGAGGAAACCTAAACGCACTTGGTCGATCATTAATTTCATTAGCTGTGTTAATCATTTTAACCAACTCTTGCCCATCAGATGCAGCCATCAAAACAAAATCTGGCAAATTAATTAAAAAAGAAATGTCAAATGAACCAGCATGAGTTGGACCATCAGCCCCAACAAAACCAGCACGATCAATTGCAAAACGCACTGGCAATTTTTGAATTGCCACATCATGCACCACTTGATCGTAAGCACGTTGCAAAAATGTTGAATAAATTGCCGCATAAGGCTTCATTCCTTCTGTAGCAAGTCCTGCAGCAAAAGTAACTGCGTGTTGTTCTGCAATTCCAACATCAAAAATATTTTTTGGATGATCTTTAGCAAAAACATCAAGTCCAGTTCCTGAAGGCATTGCTGCGGTTATCGCCAAAATTTTTTCATCTTTTTTTGCTAATTTTGAAAGCCTTTTGCCAAAAATTTTTGAATAGCTTGGAAATTGAGAAACAGATTTTTCTTGCTCGCCAGTTTGGTAATTAAATTTTGCAACAGCGTGCAATTTATCTTCCGACTTCATTGTCTCAACAAATCCACGCCCTTTTTCTGTCACACAATGAATTAAAATTGGATCAGTTGAATGGTCATCGCGAATATTTTGTAAAATCGGCACCAAAACATTTAAATCGTGACCATCAATTGGACCAATGTAGTAAAATCCCATTTCTTCAAAAATATTGCCACCCATCCACCATTCTTTGGTGGCTTTTTCAAATTTGCGCGGAAAACGCGATAAAGAAGCTGGCAATTTTCCTGAAAGTTTTTTGCCTAAATCACGAATTTTTAAATAAGATTTTGATGCAGCAAGACGAGAAAAATAATGCGACATTGCGCCAGTTGGCGGCGCAATCGACATGTCATTATCATTTAAAATCACAATCAAACGATTGTCGTGAAAAAATTCATCTTCCAATGCTCCCGCGTTATTCATTGCTTCATAAGCCATTCCCGCCGACATTGCACCATCACCAATTACGGCAATTACGTGCGATTTTTCTTTCTTAAATTTTTTGGCAACTGAAATTCCAAGAGCTGCCGAAATTGAAGTTGAACTATGACCTGCACCAAAAACATCATATTCACTTTCGCTTCTTTTTGTAAAACCAGAAATCCCACCACCTTGACGAATTGTGTTCATACGGTTGCGACGACCTGTCAAAATTTTATGCGGATAAGCTTGATGACCAACATCCCAAATTATTTTATCGTGCGGAGTTTCAAAAACATAATGAAGCGCAGTGGTAATTTCAACAACTCCAAGCCCCGCACCAAGATGTCCGCCAGTTTTTGAAACAGCCGAAATTGTTGCCAAACGCAACTCGTCAGAAATTTGTTTGATTTCTGCAAGAGAAAATTTTTTGAGATCTGATGGATTATTAACCAAATCTAGCAAAGGAGTTGTGGTATCTATCATTTGTTATGAACCTTATAATTTTTGTGAGCTAATACTATTTGATCTGCTTCTAACGCTTAAAGGAGCCTTTGGAGAAGAGCTTGGAATATTAGATAGATAAGATTGTGCTAAGCTCTCCTTTGAACTAGAATCTGGAGTATGAAGTCTTTTTTCTGCAGAATTTGGTCTAGACTCATCTGAATCACTAATTTCATAATCTATTAGAACAGATTGATTAAAATAATTCAATTTTAGCACTCCGCATAATTTATTAAAATTTTGCAACCCATCTTCTAAATTAGATCCAGCGTATTTAGCAAAAGCATAATTAGGTGTTAATCCTGCTAACCTAAAACCTGATTCTGTATATTTAGAATCAGTTTTATCTCTTGCTGTAACAATTTTATTTCCCAACATTTTCTCCTGAAAATACTGGCTAAAATTATGCATTTTAATGTAAATATTTTCTATCTCTTGTGCTTCTTTATCTGGATAAACTGCTTTTAAATCTTCTTTAACATTTGCTTCCTCTCTAAAACCATTATGTTTTGAAGCTAAAAGAATTGCCACAGCAATTTCTTGATCTGTTAATTTATAATTTTCTCCAAGTTTTGTTTGAGAATAATTTATTGCCTCATCAACTTTTTTATTAAAAAAATCTTTAATTTTTGAACCATTTTTTAATATTAATTCTCCTTGAACCCTAAACCCATATTTTCTATCGCAAATTTCAGCGTTGCTACCTTCTTGTTTTAAAATCGGCTGATAATATTTTTTGTCACCTTCATTAACATTTTCAAACAACTCAATTCTATCAATATATAATTTATGATCCTTTGAAACACTATTTCTTGTACTTACAGAAGTTTTAATAATCTCATTCACATAATTGGAAATAGCTGATTTTCGTGCAGCTTCTTCTTGCCCTTCTCTTTCCCTCTGCTGAGCTAGCAATTCTTCATTTCTTTTTGCTTGCAATTGCTCCAACTCTGTGTTTCTTATTGTTAAAGCCACTTTTGGCAAAATATTTATTAAGTTTCGCGCTTCTTGCGAAAGACCCTGCATTTGGCTTAACTCGCTATCTGTTTGAAATGGTGTAGCCTTAGAAAGGCATTTATTTAAATTATTTTCAACTCCATCATCTCCATATTTTTCAAGACTTTCTTTTTTTATTAACTCATCAAAAATGGGCTTAAATTCTTTTTTTGAGAGATTATCTGTGTAAATATCTTGTATTTGAACTTGTGTACGTAAATAAGGTTCTTGCTTTAAGTCCTTAAAAACTCTTCTTAATTTTTCCAAATTAATTGCTGCTTCCAACTTTGCTTCAGCAATATTAGCTTTTTCTTCAAATTCAGCTTCATTAACAATTTCAAAGTCTTGCAACTTTTCCATTAAAAAATCTTTAGAAAATTGATATTGATTTTCTACATCATTTAAAAAAGTGGGAGCATTTTTGTAAAAATTAATAACCAGATTTTTGGTAAGATTATTTTCTCCACTTTCTTCACCTAAAATTTTCCAATGATCTGGATTATTTTTTTGAGAACGTTTAGTAGGAGAATCTTGTTTTTGTCCTTTTAAATCAAATCCAATCAAATCATCTAACTCTGATTTTTTTGCGTAAATTTTTAAACAATAACTAGCTAATCTTGTAATTAGTTTTTCTTTTTCAGCTTTTATTCTCTCTTCATGTTGTAGTGCCTGAAATGTTTCTAAATCAGCCTTCATTTTTTCTTGTTTAAGCTTATCAGCTCTTTGATTATCTAGCTCAGTAACCTTTTTATTCAAAGCACTATTAACATCATCACATCTTACATTTAATGATTTTAGAAAATCATTCGCTCCTTCTTTAGCTGGTTTTTCACCAGCAATAGCTCCTGTGCTAGCAACTCTCTCTGATTCTTTTATTTTATTTTTAAGAAATCCCTCTTCTAATGGACTATTTTTCTCAACACTCTGATTCAAAAGTGTAAATATTTCATTTTCACTAAATCTCATTACCCTTTCTCCTGAAGACATCAAAAGACGCTCCTGATCTCTACCTTCAATCATTGGGGCATCTGACACCAATAATATTCTTTCCCGATTATCAACAACATATGGCTCTTCCTTTAACTTTTGTAATGTCGTGAAAATTTCTTTAGATTTTTCAATAATCTGATTTCGAAGCTTTTCTTGTTCTTTTGCTAATTCATTTTGTTTTTGTTTTTCACTGTCTGAAACAATCTTTATGGCTGAAGAGATAATGTTTTTACTTATCACACTTGCACTTTGAGCATTATCCAACGCTTTATTAACTGTTAATGATACTCTAATAACCTCTTCTGCAAATTCTTTTTCTAAATCATAATTTGATGAACGATTAGAAATCTTCCTTTTTTCTGAAATAAAATCTTTGGTCTGAGTTTGAAACTCGCTAGAAACATCTGAATTTGCAGCAATGATTTTTGTAAATAAGGCTGGAATGCTTCTCTTTCCCGATATTTTCTTTGGCGAAGCATTATTAGGATCACTTCTAGTATTCTCAGTAAATGTTTTTGTTATTATTTCAGCACTATTAAGCCCTGTTTCTCCCTTCTCAAAAGCTTTTCTCTTAACCTCTTCAAGACTCGCTACTGCTTCACTTTGTAAACGTTGTAATACCAATTGACGATCTTCTTTTATTTTATAAACTTGCTCTAACTCTTGTAGCAAAGATGTGCTTAATTTTCCCGCTAATGTTTTAACGCTTTTAAACAATTCTATTTGTTCTTGAATGGGTTTTGCTTTATCAAAAAGCTCTTCCAAATTTGGGCTTTTAGAAAGAATATATTTCTTAAGATCCACACTCACTGATTTTAATAATTCTTTAGCATCAGAATCATTTTCTGTTTCTAACGTTTTTATACAAAAATCATGAACATTTTTACCATTCTGGCGATATATTGATGCTTCAGAGTTAAACTCTATCAATGCCTTAAAATTCTCAATATATCCTTTTAAGCTATCTTGGGCTTCTCTTTCAAAAACAACAAAATTATCTGCTTTATCTTTGGCTTGCACAGCAGATTCTAATACCAGATTTTGGTATTTTATAATGTTGTCATAAAAATTAGTTTTTGCATTTCTTTCAGCTTTCAATATTCCATCTCGGTCTGTTTTACCATACAATTTTCCTGCTGTTTCACCTATACTATTAGCATTCTTAACAATAATTTCTACGCTCTTATTTATAGTTTTATGTCCTGCATTAACAATTTTCTTAATTTGTTTTGTAACCTCAGGTGTTAGTCCAAAAACAATTTGTGAGCTATCAAGATTTTTAAGACTTTCTATAAAAGCTTTTTCTGCTTTTTCCGAAGAAAGAACTTTTTCTCCTATTTGCCCGAAAAGATCCTTGATTTTATTCACCAAACCTTCTTCAAGCTCATTATAAACCTCCTGCTCAGCCTCCATTTTTTCTATTAATTCTCTTTTTCTCTCTTCTTCTAACCTATTCTTCATCTCAATTTCCAAAACTTTGTTTCCTACTTCTGCTTTTAGTTCTTTTAAAAAATTAATTATTTTTTTGAACGCTTCTTTTTTTCCTTGATGATCCTCTATTACAGCACCAAGAAATGTATTATTACTAAATGTTCCGTTAATAATATTCTTCAATTGATCTCTATGAGTAACTGGAATTGAACTAGTGCGATCTGTAAAAATTTTATTTTGTAATAAACTGTCCTTGATTTCGTTTAGAGCCTTTCTTTCAATTTCTTGAAAAACATGAATATCGTTTACTTCTTTAGTAATTTGTTCATGTAAAGCTTCTATCTCTCTCTTTTCTTGCGCCTTAATTTTTTCTAACTCTTTAAAAAAATAAACATTAACCAATGGAGCAAATTTATGCTTCATAGCTTGAAAATCAGTAGGGTGTCCTTCTTCTTCAAGCCTTTGTTTTAAACTATTTTCAAAACTCTCTCTTAGTTTTTCTAAACGTTTAGTATCATAATCATTTTTATCTGACTTTAAGAAGTTTCCTTGAAAATCAGAATAAAAAGTCCAGCCGCTGTTTCCTGTGTCAGGAGAAATAGTAATATAATTTTTACTACGATAACTGTGAGTTTTGTTTGAACCATGATCCTCAACCCATTTTCCAATAAGAATTGCAAGATCTAAGGAAGAAGTATGGTGTTTGCTATCATTAATAAGTTTTTTTATAACTCCCAAATAAAAATTATCCCCTAAAGAAAGAGTTCCATTAAAGCTATTGTTAATTAACTCTCGAACTAATTGATCAGTTTTGTGCAAATCAGACTCAGCAGAAATCTCCGTGACAAGCTTCTCAGCAATTTTTGATATAAAATCTTTGACGTTATTTTTAATTTTCCCTTTATCAGATTCTGTCAAACTAGAGTAATAACCATCAACCGTAGGACGTGGACTTGACGCAAACATTTGAGCGTCCTTTTTATGTGGAATTTCTCCACGTGGTGATCTGTTTTGCTCAAGCATGTAAGATCTTGTTTCGTTAGGTTTAACTTTTTCAGCCTCTTGTGTTTTTCTTTTTTTTGGATCCGTTTGTGCAATCTTTTGTATTTGCTCCAGACTAAGCAGTGGAACTTCACGTTTACTAGTTTTGTCTAAACTTTGTGGCGTAGTCAAAAAATCGTTACGTGTCAATGGTCTTTCTGTTAAGCTAGAAGAAGCACCCTCAACAGATTGATTGGTAAATCCGTTCCCTTCAGTATAAATATCCGCAACATACCGAGCAGAACCCGATAGTTTGCTAAATTGTTCTCTACCTACACGAGTACTTCTTGTCTTTCTTTCAGAGGATGCTGGCGTTTTATTGTTGTTAGGATTATTAGCTGGAGTCTTAGAGCTTGCATTTGTTTGATTCTTTGTTTGATTCTTTCCTTTCATCCTAATAACGAATTTTTAATTAAAAATTAACACAAAATTCACTTTGCTGCAACAGACAAAGCCAGTTTATAAACTTCTTTTTTATTCACTCCGAAAACTTCCGCCAAATTTTGCGATAAATCTTTTAAACTTTCTCCCGCTTTTATTGCTTCAGAAATTTTGATTTTAAGCTCATTTTCATCAAAAGATTTTTCCAATTTATGTGATTTTTCAATCACAATCACAAATTCTCCTCTTAGTTTTGAAGGCTCGCCAGCAAAGAATTTGATTAATTCGCTTAATTGGCAAGATCGAATTTCTTCATGAAGTTTGGTTAGTTCTCTGGCCGCGCAGGCATTTCTTTCTCCTAAAATATCCAAAACCATCTGCAAACTTTCTGCCACGCGTTTTGCCGATTCAAAAAAAACAAATGTAAAATTAGTTGGCAAAGATTTTAACAATTTTTCTTTTTGCGAATCTGAATTTGGTAAAAAACCCAAAAACAAAAAATTATCACAAGCCAAACCCGAAGCACAAAGTGCCGAAGTTACTGAAGAAGCACCAGGAATTGGAATTATTTTTTGATTAAATTCACGCAAAAAATTGATTAATTTATAACCCGGATCAGAAATTAATGGAGTTCCTGCATCTGATAAAAGTGCAACGGATTTTTTACTAACCAAAAGTTCTAGAATTTTTTTGCGAGAATTTTCGTCGCAATGATCGTTGTAAGTTAACAGCTTTTTTTCTGTGATTTGATAAGCAGATAAAAGTTTTGCTGAAACTCGGGTATCTTCACAAACAATAACATCAACTAATTTCAAAACTTCTAAAGCTCGCAAAGTAATATCGCCTAAATTTCCAATTGGCGTTGCCACAACATAAAGCGCATTTTCTAGTTTTATTTCTTGAGTTTTTGATTGGAAATCTCGCATTATATTTTCAAATTTTAATTCTTTTTTAAAACCTTATGAAAAAAATTTTTTTAATTCTGATTTTTGTCCTAACAAGTTGCGAATCAACTTTGGAAAGAGACAAAATTTTACAATCATTTAAAAAAGAAACTCAAGAAACATATCAAACCCACAATCAGTTTGAATCTCGTGATCTTTCAACTGACAAATCTCTGCAAAAAAAAGTTCAAGTTGCCTTGTTTTTACCATTTAGTGGAAAAAATAAAGAATTGGGTTGGAGCCTTTTAAACGCAGCTTCAATGTCAATTTTTGATAATGATTTAGCACATAATATTGAATTAGTTTTATTTGATAGCAAAGACAGTGAAGCCGAAGCTCGTAAAGCTTTTTTAGAAATTGTTGAGCGTGATATTAAAATTGTTATTGGGCCAATTTTTAGCCAAACAGTTGAATCAATTGAAGACTTAGCAAAGAAAAATGGAATTACGGTTATTTCTTTTTCCAACAATCGTGAATTAAGCGATAAAACTAATTCTGAAGGCGGAATTTTTCTTGCTGGAATTGCTCCAGAAACACAAATTGACAGAATTGTTAGTTATGCTTTGTCGCAAGGAAAAAACAGCTTCTCAATAATTTCTCCAAAAAACCAATATGGAACTGCGGTTACCGCTCTTTTTAAAAGAGTTGTCAAAGGTCGCGATGGTGTTTTTGTAACATCAGAATTTTATGATCAAAATGGCAAAGATTTGGATCGTATTGTTAATCACACCATCAATGCTTTTGTGATTTCTAAAAATTCTAAAAAAACCAAAAAAGATGTTATTGCAGAATCGGATCGTACTTATTCAAAAATTATTATGATTCCAGAATCTGGCAAAATTCTTTCTAAAATTGTTGCCGAAATTAAAGCCCAAAATGTTGACGAAAGAGATTTTCAAATTGTTGGCACAAATCAATGGGACGATAATTCAACATTTTCTGACTATAACTTAATTGGTGGCTGGTTTGCTTCGCCAGAAAATGAAAAATTCCGCGATTTCGAGAAAAATTATTATAAAAACTACAATAAATTTCCTCCAAGAATTGCATCAATTTCTTACGATATGGTTGCTGCTGTTTCTAAATTAATTGATTTGAAACAAGGTCAAACTCCAACAATTAAAGATTTTACTGGAGCAAATCTTTCTCCAAATAATGGTTTTGTTGGAATTGATGGAGCGTTTAGATTTATTCCAAATGGATTAGTTCAAAGAAATTTAGCTGTTTTAAGAGTGGGAAATAGTCGCTTTGAAACTATTGAAAAACCGACTGAAAAGTTTCTGCAATATTAAGAAGACACAAGCATCCGGTAATTTGTCGCGCGGTCACGCTTATCGAAACCATTTTTAATCTTCTTAATTCCAGCCTACACGAAAAATAACAATCACTTAGATATTTAGGTATCATCCCTGCTTAAACGAATCCAAATATATAGTTATAAACCTTGCAAAACTAACTTCCCAAGCCCTCTTTGTAAATAATGGTTGTAAAAGGTAAAAACAAAAAAACCCCCGCCTGAAAAAAATCAGACGGGGGTTTTTTATTGAAACTCAAAAGTAAGTTTTATTCTTTAATCAATTTTGCTTCTTTGAAATATTTTAAAGCACCCGGATGAAGAGGAGCTGCATTACCTTCTCTAATCATGTCTTCTTTTTTCAAAGAAGAGAAAACTGGATGCAAAGTTTTAAAGTTATCAAAGTTCTCAAACACTGATTTGGTCATATTATAAACAACATCTGAGCTAGCTTTTTCTGAAGTTACAATGCTTGCTTTAACACCAAAAGTTTCGATGTTGCTTGGGTTTCCAGCATACATTCCACCCGGAATTGTAGCTTTTACATAAAACGAGTTAGCTTGAATTAATTTGTCGATAGTTTCGCGATCAATTGAAATGATTCTAACTTTGCAAGCTTGAGTAGCTTCTTGTAAAACGCCATTTGGGTTTCCTGAGGCATAAATCATCACATCAATTTTTCCATCACATAAAGCTTTAGGTTGTTCTGAAGGCTGAAGATAAGTTACAGTTGAAAAAGTTTGTTTTGTCCAACCTTTAATTGCCATCAAAACTTCCATTGTAGCGTACATACCAGAACCTTGAGGTCCAAAGTTGATTCTTCTTCCAACCATGTCATCAAGTTTTGCAATATCAGATTTATCAACTACTGCCATTGTAAAAGTTTCTGAGTAAAGAGAAAATACAGAGCGTAATTCTTTAAATGGCTTTTGATCTGCAAAAAACCCAGTACCATTATAAGCATGATGCTGCCAATCTGATTGAGTAATTCCAAAATCAATAGTTCCATTGCGAACGGCATTTAAGTTTGAAACTGAGCCACCAGTAGATTCAACAGAGCATCTAATTCCATGTTCTTTTCTTCCTCTATTTAAAAGACGACATATCGCACCACCAGCTGGATAATAAACACCAGTAATTGCACCAGTTCCTATTGAAACATATTTAGTTGCTGCAAAAGATTCTGAAACAAGAGCAGAAAAAGTGAGCAAAGTAGCCGTAACAGAAAGTAATTTTTTCATTTTATTTTTTAGTAAAATTTTACCCAGATGGTGAACTGAAATTAGAAACTATTTACAAAGTTATTTGCATTCAAACCCTAGCAAATTTTTGCACCTATTTCTAATCAAAAGATCTTTTCTTGTTTTAAAAGTCAAAATGATTTTTTGCGCATTCTTTTTATAAAATTAACAATATTATTAACTTGTGCAAAAACTCGCGCTAGAGTTGTGATGTTAGACATAATCAGAAAAATTTATTGAACAAAAATTTTGACATTAGAAAAACAGTTAAATAAGTATCTCCAGCATCAAACTTGAAAAAGTGGTTTGGGGACAATTCAAATTGAGACTGCGTAAGATTCCTCTCGCGACTTATCTCATCAAAATAATAACACAAACTAATAAAAAATATGAAACTTTGGCAACAAGTCCTTGTTGGGCTAATCTTGGGTATAATTTCTGGTATTGTTTTGGGAGAAAAAGCAGCAGGATTAAAAATTTTTGGAACTATTTTTATTAATCTGATTAAAATGGTTATTGTTCCATTAATTTTCTTTGCTCTTCTTTCTGGAATCACTTCAATGCACGGAGAAGGAAATTTTACCAGAGTTGGTCTTAAAGGATTTGCCAGCTATATTTTAACAGCAATTTTCGCTGTAATTATCGGACTTTCTGCTGGTATTGTATTTGAACCAGGATCTGGAGTTGATTTACATGCAATCTCTGAAACTGCATCTACTGCTGTAACAAATGTTAAAACTCCTCCGACAATTTCAGAATTCTTACTTGGATTGATCCCAACCAATCCAATTGAAGCAATGGCAAGCGATAAATTTTTACAAATCATTATCTTTTCTATCTTTACAGGAATTGTAATCAATTTGCTTGGTGACCGAAGCAAAGCTTTAAAAGAAGTTATCTCCGCTTCTTCTGCGGTATGTTTTAAAATGATCGAAATCATTATTAAATTAGCTCCACTTGGAGTTTTTGGTTTTATTTCTTGGATCATTGGAACACAAGGCATGGATATTCTTGAAGCTTTGGCAAAACTTATGGTTGCAGTTTTAGCGGCATGTATTTTTCAATATTTTGTGTTTGGATTTATGATTTTGATTTTTGCAAGATTATCTCCTTTACCTTTCTATCGCAAAATTCTTTTCACTCAATCAATTGCATTTGCAACTAGCAGCAGTAAAGCAACTCTTTCTACTGCAATGACTCAATTGCAAGAAAAAATGGGCGTTTCAAAAACTAATTCAAACTTCTTAATGCCACTTGGTGTTTGTATTAATATGGATGGAACTGCAATTTATCTTGGCATTTGCGCCCTATTCTTTTCTCAAGCTTATGGAATTGATCTTACCATGCAAAACTATGCAATGCTTGTTATGACTTGCACTCTTGGTTCAATTGGAGCAGCTGGAATTCCAAGCGGATCAATTATTTTTATGAGCATGGTTTTAACTTCTGTTGGTTTACCAATTGAAGGAATTGGAATTATTCTTGGCGTTGATAGAATTCTTGATATGGTTAGAACTACAATTAACATCACTGGTGACAGTGCTATTACTTTAATCGTTGATAAATCTGAAGGCGCACTTGATGAAAAAACTTATTACGCAAAATCTTAATTTGTTTTCTAATTCTGCTAAAAGCTACGCAAGCCTTGTTGCTTGTGTAGCTTTTTTCTTGTTTGCTTCAAACTCTTTTGCAGCAGCAGAAAAATTTGAAAGCTACAAAGTTGAACTAGAGCAAATTGAAAATTACCTAAATAACATCAAAAATTTATCTGCAAAATTTACTCAGGAAACTTCAGATGGCAGTTTTGTAGATGGCAAATTTTTCTTATCTCGTCCCGGAAAGATGCGAATTGAATATTTGGCAAAACCAAAAATTGTAATCGTAGTTAATGGCTCAATATTATCTTACTTTGATGTTGAACTTGATGAAATCTCAAGACTTAGTACCAACACAACTCCAGCATCATTTTTAACTCGCGATAAAATATCATTTTCTGCAAAAGATGTAGAACTTACTGACGTTAAAAAATCAGCTAATCAAATTAAAGTTTCAGTAATGAAAAAAAATCGCAAAGAAGCTGGTGAATTTTCATTAGTCTTTAATACCAATCCATTACGCTTTATAAAAATGGAAGTAAAAAATGACTTAGACCAAGTTATCGACGTTATTCTTTCAGACACTGATTTTGTCAGCCCTATTTCTGACAAAATGTTTATTGTTAAAAAATCATCAAACTAAATGGCGTTTTCTTTTAATCAAAAAAACAACAAAAAGCGTCAGGTTATTAGCGATATAAACATCACTCCTTTTGTTGATGTTTTATTGGTTCTGTTGATTATTTTTATGGTTGCAGCTCCAATGATGACAAGCACAGTGAAAGTTGATTTACCTCAAGGCACAACAGATCCAGCAAATGAAAAAATTCAACCAATTGTAGTTTCTGTAAAAGAAGATGGATCAATTTTTCTTCAAGAAGATTCTGTTAAACTTGGAACATTGGTTAATAAGATTTTAGAAGTAACGGGAAACAATTTAGACAATAAAATTTATGTTCGCGCTGACAAAAAGCTTGATTATGGCAGAGTGATGGAAGTTGTTAGAACTCTGAGCCTTGCTGGCTTTAATCAGGTATCTCTTGCAACAGAACTATCTCAATGATTAAAAATTTACTCTACTCACTTTTTCTTCACTTTCTGCTGCTTTTAGCAATTTATACCAATTTTAATATTCGCAAATCTGATGAGAAAAATACTGCTGAAGTTTCAGTAGCTTTAATTTCTATTGTTGGAACCCAAAACGCAAATAAGTTAGAAGAGAAACCTGTTGTAAAAAATGAAGAAAAAAAACCTGAAAAAATAAAAAAAGAAGAAACCCAAAACACCCAAGAAAATAAGGCTAAATCGCAAAAAGAATCGGAGAAAAATAAAGTTAAAAACAAAACAAAAAAAGCTATAAAATCCACCCCAGTTGAATCAAAAGCAAAAGACACTTCCGACTTAAATAAAAAAGAATTTAAAGAAGAAGAAACATCAAAAAAAATAAACAACAAAGAAAAACAAGACGAAGAAAACAAAAATGAAAATCTTAATAAAGATGAAAATAACAATAAATCATCTCAAGAAGAAGACCTAGGAGCATCTGATAAAAAAGAAGAAGAAGAAAAATCTGCTGAAAATGAATCAAAAGCAGAAACCTCAAAAGAATCTGAAAATGTTACTAATAATCTTGAAAACCTAAATTTATCAGCTCGCGAAAAATTCAATATTCAATCTCAACTAAGAAGATGTTATAATCGTGCTATTGATGAAACCCAGCTAGAAAGTGATATAAAAATTACTGTAAAAACCACTATCAGCGAAGATGGTTATATTGAATCTGATCTTAATGAAACTTTAGACAAAAAACGATATAATGATCCAAAAGAATCAAACTATAAAATAGCAATTGATAACGCACGCCGTGCAATTGATTTATGCAGTCCATTGCGCAATTTACCTTTAGATAAATATTATATTTGGAAAGAAGTTGTTTTAGATTTTGGCAAAGAAAATTAATTATAATTTTTCATCAATTTCTTCAGATAAAATATTGACTCTTTGCAAAAGAATTTGAGCCTGACCTTTTCTAAAAATTTTTAACAACCCAATTTCAAAAATGAAAAATCCAGTACTTATAACAAAAGAACAAGAACTCATCAACGAACTTTCGCATGAGGCAATGCAAATTCTAGAAATCCTTGATCAAATAGAAAACCATACTGCAGCTTTAAGAAAAAAATTAGTTTCTGAATTTTCTGCTAAATCTGAAAATGTGAGCCTAAAGTTAGATAACGTTTAAAGGTAGCTTTAGAAGTTATTTCTGCACATCCAACTGCGCTTTTGCAATGTTTCTGGCAATACCTATGCCAATTAAAAGATTAACTGAAAAAATTGCTAAAATACTAACCATTATTATCAAAGTTTCATTTAAGTATGAACTTCTTGACGCCATAAGAACTATCAACATTAAAAAGCTACTATAAGCAATAGATAAACAAGAAATCTTCTTGATGTATTCTTGAAAAAAAAACAAACCGCAAATGCCCATTAAACAAAGGCAAATCAACAAAGAATCGATTAATAAGTAAGAAAAACTCATGACAAAAAATTTATATAATCTGTTTTTTATAATCTGTTTTTTATTTCCAACATTTCAGATTACAAACATTAGTGATGTTAAGGCTGAAATTATTGATATTCAAACTGAAGAAAAAAACTTTGGTGATTGGAAAGTATTTTGCGAAACAGATGCCATGATGGATATATCTCACTGCAAAATCGCTACTAAATTTTATGAAAACAGTGCAGCAATTTCTGTAGAACCAACAGCTAAATTTTACAGCCAATTCTTTATTATCATACCACAAATTAAGCTGGGTAGTTTTGTAAAAATTCGCGTTGATCAAAATGATTTAACCCTTTCTCAAAATGTTAATGTAAAGGACTTTGGTCTTATACCTCTAGATGAAACTCAAAAACAAAACCTATTTCAACAAATGAAAGCGGGTGACTTTTTATATCTTAGATTTAGCTTGCGCGCCTCTGAAAAAGAAGTAACCGCAAAAATAAATCTACGAGATTTCAGAAATGCTCTTGTTTACTATAACTCAAGAGTTTTACGACAATCACAATCAACTAAATAAACTAATTGTTATGACTATCCGTGTCGCTATTAATGGCCTTGGCAGAATTGGCCGCTGCGTTGCTCGTGCAATTTTTGAAGATCCAAAATATTCTGATTTTGAATTGATTGCTGTTAACGGCTCAGCTCCAGCAGAAACACAAAAACATCTTTTAAAATATGATTCAATTCATGGACGTTTTTCTAAGTCAGTTGAAGTAGGAGAAAATTCTCTTATTATTGATGGCAAAACTGTTAAGTTAATTTCAGAACGCGACCCAAAAAAACTTCCTTGGGCAGAATTAAAAATTGATATTGTTTTTGAATGCACTGGTGCCTTTACGCAATATAAAGATGCTCATCAACATATTGAATCTGGTGCAAAAAAAGTTTTAATTTCTGCTCCAGCTAAAGAGGATTCTGTAAAAACAATCGTTTTTGGAGTTAATGACGAAATGCTTAATTCTGACGATAAAGTAATTTCTGTTGGATCTTGCACAACTAACTGTTTAGCACCAATTGCCAAAGCAATTAATGACGCAGTTGGAATTGAACGCGGTTTTATGACTACAATTCACGCTTATACCAACGATCAAAATATTGTTGATAATGCTCACAAAGATTTGCGCCGTGCTAGAGCTTGCGCTATGTCAATGATTCCAACTTCAACTGGTGCAGCAAAAGCAATTGGTCTTGTTCTGCCAGAATTAAAAGGAAAGTTAGATGGCGGCGCAGTTCGCGTTCCAACTGCTAATGTTTCAATGGTTGATTTGAATTTCATCGCCAAAAAAGAAACTTCCAAAGAAGAAATAAACGAAGCTGTAAAAAAAGCTGCATTTGGAAAAATGAAATCTGTTTTACAATTCATTGATGAGCCTTTGGTTTCAATCGATTTTAATCACACTCCTTTTAGCTCTTGTTTTGATTCATTGCAAACCAAGGTAAGTGGTGGAAATTTTGTAAAAGTTGCTTCTTGGTATGATAATGAATGGGCTTTTTCTCTTAGAATGTTAGATGTTGCTGGTTTATTAAAATAATAAAAAAGGTCAGATCTCATGACGAAATCTGACCTTTTTTACTTCATCGGTCTTTAACTTTACTGATTGTGATTTATCACAAATCCAACTCTTTCACATCTTGATTTAGGGCTAATTCTTTCTCTTCAACCTTTTTATAATTCACCAAATAATACTGTTCTAATCGCGCCTCATCTTTGATCTGACTTGCAAGCATATAGCTATTGTCTTGTAAAAAACGTGATGCCAAATTTCTTAATCTTTCTGGTCTGGTTAAATAAACCCACTCAACTTCTAAAAGTTGCAATTCATCTTCAAAAGCGGCAATTTCACCTTCTGCTCTTAAAACTTCGTCTTGCAAATCTTCAACTTTGAATTGCACAACAAACATAATAACTACAGTCAATACAACAGCAGCAACAACAGAAATATTTGCTAGGTAAAATTTATTTACATGTTGCCAAAGTTCTTTGATTTGTGAGTTCATATTTTTACCGCCACTCGCATTTTTGAAGAACGAGAACGAGGATTAGCAACAATCTCTTCTTTACTTGGAGAAATTGCTGATTTCGTTATGATCTGAAAATTTTTAATTGATTCTAACTCTGAAACTTGGGGTTGATACCTAGAAACCACCTTATCTAAACCCGACTCTTTTTTTAGGAAATTCTTAACAATTTGATCTTCAAGCGAATGAAAAGACACCACAACTAATCTACCGCCTTTTTTAAGCAAAGTAACTGACGATTCCAAGGCAGCTTTTAATTCTTCCAATTCTTGATTAACAAAAATTCTTAATGCCTGAAATGTTTTTGTTGCTGGATCAGTTTTAAAATGACCACGATAAAACGAGCGAACAATCTTTGCTAAATCGCTACAGGTAACAATTGGAGAAACTTTTCTTATTGCTATAATTTTTCTTGCAATTGCTCTTGCTTTTGGTTCTTCACCAAACTCTTTGATAATTTTTGCCAATTCTTCTTCTGACAATTCATTAACCACTTCAAAAGCCGAAATCTCTAAAGAACGATCCATTCTCATATCAAGTTTTGAATCAGAATCAAAAGAAAAACCACGAGATTTATCATCAAGTTGCATTGAAGAAACACCTATATCTAAAACCATTCCATCAATTTCAGATATGTTTTTTTGAGTAAGAAGATCAATGCTTTCTGAGAATTTTCCTCGTAAGAAAATAAAATTTTTTGGAAATTCTTTTTCTAAATTTGCAGCAAAGTTTCGCGCTGTTTCATCGCGATCAATTGCATATAATTTGCAATTAGCACTTTCTAAAATTCCTCTTGAATATCCACCCGCACCAAATGTTGCATCCAAATAAATTTCACCATCTTTTGGATTTAGATTTTGCAACATTTCTTTAAACAAAACTGGCTTGTGAAAATCTAGGTTGTTCATTTTTTTAACCTCACCAAATCAAGCTTGCCACGCGCATCTTTTTTTGATTTAGTCATATATTCTTCAAACTTCTCAGGATTCCAGATTTCAAAAGTTGGACCTTTGCCAACAAAAACTGCCGTACCTTTTATTTTAGCTTTTTTAAGAAGAGATTCTGGCAAAATAACTCTGCCATCAGCATCAATTGAAAGTTGAAATGATCCGCCAAGAAGTGCAGTTGCTAAAGCATCGCGATCTTGTGAAAATGGATCAAGATTATCGATTGATTCAGAGATTTTTTTAATGCGCTCAATATCGCAACCTTCAATACAGTCATTCACAAATGATTCATACAATACAACTCCCGAAAATTCAGGATTCACCAAAGACGAACGAAATTGAGCAGGCACTGAAACTCGGCCTTTGCTGTCAATTTTGTTTGTGAATGATGAAAGAAATAAAGCCACTAAATTTGGAAAAATTTTGGATTATATGGAAATTCATGGAATTTTTGTGAAAGTTATGGGCAAGAACTCCTTAGTCAACTAAAAAAACAAAAAATTTCTGTAGCAAAAATTTAATTGGTTTCTAGCTTGCAAAGCCTTGCAATTACTAATCAAAATCAATCACTTAATGAATAATTACCAAGCAGATAAAAACGGAAAATTTGGTCAGTTCGGTGGGCGTTACGTTGCTGAAACTTTAATGCCAGCATTGCTTGAACTTGACGAAGCCTATCAAAAAGCCAAAAAAGATAAAAAATTTCAGAACGAATTTGCTTATTATTTAAAAAATTATGTTGGCCGCCCTAGCCCACTTTATTTAGCTGAAAGACTTACAAAAGAAATTGGCGGCGCAAAAATTTATCTCAAACGCGACGAGCTAAATCATACTGGCTCACATAAAATAAATAATTGCATTGGACAAATTTTACTCGCAAAAAGAATGGGTAAAAAGCGGATTATCGCTGAAACTGGAGCCGGTCAACATGGCGTTGCAACCGCTACTGTTTGCGCACTTTTTTCTATGCCTTGCACAATTTATATGGGTGCAAAAGATGTTGAACGTCAGGCACAAAATGTATTTCGCATGAAGCTTTTGGGGGCAGAAGTAAAGCCTGTTGAAACTGGATCAAAAAGCTTAAAAAACGCGATTAATGAAGCTCTTCGTGATTGGATTTCAAATGCTAATGATACCTATTATTTGTTAGGAACAGTTGCTGGCCCACATCCTTATCCAACAATGGTTCGTGATTTTCACTCAATCATTGGTAAAGAAGCCAAAAAACAAATTCTACAAACCGAAGGTAAATTGCCAGATGCTTTAGTTGCTTGCATTGGTGGCGGATCAAACTCAATTGGATTATTTCATCCTTTTTTAAAAGATAAAAAAGTTAAAATGTTTGGAGTTGAAGCTGCTGGAAAAGGCTTACACACCAAAGAACATGCCGCTTCAATTGCTCAAGGAAGTGTCGCTGTTTTACATGGCAATAAAACTTATTTCTTACAAAGTGAAGATGGTCAAATTCAAGATGCGCACTCTATTTCAGCTGGTTTAGACTATCCCGGAATTGGACCTGAACATGCATTCTTACATTCAAAAAAACGTGTTGAATATGTCAGCGCAACTGATGAAGAAGCCGTGAAAGCATTTCAACTTTTATGCAAAACTGAAGGTATTATTCCAGCTTTAGAATCATCTCATGCAATTGCTTACGTTTGTAAATTGGCAAAAAAAATGACTAAACAGCAAATAATTATTATGAATCTTTCTGGTCGTGGAGATAAAGATATCAACACGATTGCGCAACATTTAGGAGTAAAATTGTGAGAAGAATAAAAGAAAAATTCGCTGAACTAAAAGCCAAAAAACAATGTGCTTTTATTGCCTATATTTGCGCTGGAGATCCAGATTTTAAAACTTCTTTAGAACTTTTAAAATCAATGCCAGAAGCTGGTGCTGATATTATAGAACTTGGAGTTCCATTTCTTGATCCATCGGGAGATGGTCCAATTATTGAAAACGCTTCAAAACAAGCAATTAAGCAAGGAATGACACTTGCTAAAACCTTAAAAATGGCAGTCGAATTTCGCAAAACTAACCAAAAAACACCGTTGGTTTTAATGAGTTATTACAATCCAATTTTTAAATTTGGTTTAGATAAAATTTTTCTTGAAGCAGAAAAATCAGGAATTGATGGTTTTTTAATTGTTGATTTGCCACTTGAAGAAGAAGCCGAAATTTTATCGCAAATTTCAAAAACTAATCTTGATTTAATTCATTTATTTGCACCAACAACTGATAAAAAACGTGCTGAAAAATTAAGTCAAAATGCTGGTGGTTTTGCATATTTAATATCAATGCTTGGAATTACTGGAACAAGATCTGCCGATATTTCTGAAAATAAAAAAAACTTGCAAAAATTACGTCAAGTTTCTGACTTACCAATTGCCATTGGTTTTGGCATCAAAACTCCAAAACAAGCTGGAGATTTTGCTAAAATTGGTGTTGATGGAGTTATTGTTGGATCTGCAATTGTAGAAGAAATAGGAAATGGAGTTTTGCTAGAAAAAAACTCATCAAAAATTATTGATTCTACTATTAAAAAAATTCGTGAATTTTCAAAAGAAATTAAATCTTAAATATGCTTAAAGGAATTAAAATTGCCGCTACAAATTGTGGAATAAAATATAAAAATAGAGACGATCTTTTGTTTATCTCTTTTGACAATGAAGCCAATGTTGCTGGCGTTTTTACACAATCTTCAATGCCTGCCGCTTCAGTTGTTTGGTGCAAAAAAAATATTGCACAAGGAACTGCCAAAGCTTTGGTTGTAAATGCTGGAAACGCTAATGCATTTACCGGAAAAATTGGCGAAGAAACAGTTTTAAAAACCGCAGAATCCGCTGCAAAAACCCTAAATTGTAAAACCGAGCAAGTTTTTATTTCTTCAACTGGAGTTATTGGAGAAATCTTAAATGCTGATTTAATTACAAATGCGATTCCTAAAATGTCGCAAAATTTTGCCAGCGACCAAGATGCTTGGGAAAAAGCATCAAAAGCAATAATGACAACTGACACTAAACCAAAGTTGGTCAAAAAATCATGTGAAATTTCTGGTAAAAAAATTGAATTAATTGGCTTTGCAAAAGGCTCTGGAATGATTGCTCCAAACATGGCAACAATGCTTGGATATATTTTTACCGATGCCAATATTTCACCAAAAACCTTACAAATTTTATTAAAAGAAGCGGTTACCAACAGCTTTAACTCAATCACTGTTGATTCAGATCAATCAACTAACGATACTGTTTTGCTTTTTGCTACCAAAGCTGCTCAAAATACAGAAATAACTGACTCACAAAGTGCAGAATTAACTTCTTTTAAATCTGCATTAAATGAATTGTCACTTGATCTTGCTAAGATGATTGTTGTTGATGGTGAAGGAGCAAAAAAGCTCATTGAAATTAATGTTACTGGAGCGCAAAACGCCAACCAAGCTAAAGAAGTTGCTTTTGCAATTGCAAACTCACCTTTGGTAAAAACTGCAATTGCTGGCTGCGATCCTAATTGGGGAAGAATTGTTATGGCAGTTGGAAAATCATGCTCTGAAACTTCGCCAGAAAAAATTATCGTTAAAATTGGTGATTTTATTTTAAGCCAAAATGGCATGAAGCATCCCAATTATGTTGAAAAATCAGTTCACGAATATTTAAAAAACTCTGAAGTAAAAATCGCCGTTGATCTTGGAATTGGAAATAAAGAATCTACAGTTTGGACATGTGATTTAAACGAAGAATACATCAAAATTAACAAAGATTATCGTAGCTAAAATGACAAAAAATCTTGCAAATATCAGATTTGAAAAAGCAAGAAAACGTCTAGCAAATGCTTTAGAAAATTTAGAAGATACCATTAAAGATAAATTACATGATGAAGCATCTACATCCAGAATCGTCAGCGCGAAAGAAGAATCAGAAATCAAAATTGCACAACAAGAAATTATAATCCAAAACCTCAACATCGAAATTAATAATCTACAACAAAACCTTTCTGATCTTGGTCGTGAAACAGAATTTTTAAATACTAAAAATAAAATTTTTGCTGAGAAATTAGAAAAACTTCGTCAAGAAAGATTAGAAATAATAGATGAAATTTCTGCCGAATTACAAAAAATTTTCAACGCCATAAAAGTTGGAGAAGATTTATGATTGAACTTCCAATCGGAAAGTCGAACTTTCAAATTCCTTGTAAAAAATCCGAACAAGAAAAATTATCAAAACTTGCTGAAAAGCTTAATAAACGACTCAATCGCCTTTCATCACAAATCAAAACTAATGATGAAAAAACTTTGCTGGCATTTGTAGCTCTATCTTTAGAAGGAGAGTTAGAATTTATTTCCTCTGAAAAAGAAGAAGGTTATCAACTCAGCGAACAAGACATAGAAGAAGCAATTAGTGAAACCATGGAAAATATTTCTGATTATGTAGAAAAACTTACAAAAAAAATTCAGAGATATTGAAATGATTACAAAAGAAAAATCTGAGCTACGTAAAGTTTTTAAACACAAAAGATTCTCCTTAAACGAACATGAGGTTGCAACAAAATCAGAAGAGATTTGTTTAAACTTTACTCAGAACCTTTTACCAAATATTTATAAAAATTCTTCTCAAATTTTTTCACTTTATTTAGCAACGAATAAAGAAGTATATACAAAAGAATTATCTGATTTTTTTCTCAAAAACTCTATTTTATTTTCTTACCCAAGAATTATAAACAAGAACCAACCTTTAGAATTTGTTCTGCACGAAGAAAACCAAGTTTTTACAGAGAATAAATTTTACCCCAAAATAATCGAACCAGTAAATGGTAAAATAATATTGCCCAATTTTATTATTTTGCCTTTGTTAGCGTTTGATAATGAAATGAATAGACTTGGCATGGGCGGAGGCTTTTTTGATCGCACCATTTTAGATTTAAAGAATAAAAATCCCGACCTTATTACAATAGGCTTAGCCTATGATTTTCAAAGGCTTGAGACTATTTTGCCAATTGAAAATACTGATCAAAAGCTTGATTTTATTGTAACCCAGAAACACCTATTTTCTGGAAAACCAGTCGTGGCTTAATCTGAGACACACTAAACTTTTATAATAAAGTAGTTGATTTCAAATTTTTTGATTCTACGTTCAAGCCACAACGTATCCTTCAAGTCACTATATAAGCTACTTGGCGGTATGTTTCGGTCTTTCTAAATATCAACTTATAAAAAAGAGATTAAACATGCATAAAACAGACTTAATCAAAGAAATTGCTAACCAAACTGGTCTTTCTC
>CAYWVI010000019.1:0-25253 GCA_964461905.1 uncultured Rhizobium sp.
TAGAAGAAATTCATCACGCACCACTTTTGGTAAAACTTTCACCAATGATTGTTGGCGTAATTGCAATTGCTTTGGCTTACGTAATGTATTTGGTAAAAACCGACTGGCCGCAAAGATTGGCAAACTCTTTCCCGCGCCTTTACAAACTTTCTTTAAATAAATGGTATTTTGACGAAATTTACGAAGTGACATTAGTTAAACCAATCAAAAAATCGGGAGACTTTTTATGGCAAATAATTGACATGAAACTTGTTGATGGAATGCCAAATAGCGTAGCTCTTTTCTGCAAAACAATGTCACAAAAAATCAGCAAAATTCAAAGCGGATTAATTTATAATTACGCTTTGTGGATGATTTTAGGCTTAATCGCAATTGCGGCAATTCTGATTTCTTCCTTTAAAAAACTTATGATTTTTTAAAATGGATCAAAGAAAACTTCGCGATTGTTTTGGGCTTTTTGCAACCGGTGTAGTCATAGCTTGCGCGAGGAAAGACAATTTTCTAACAGATAAATTTCACGCCAAAAAAGTTTTAAATAGCAGCATTTTTTCTAACAAAATTTTAAGCTACAAATCGCTGGCAAAAACCAGTTTGGGTCAGAGTTTTTTATTGAAGTTGAAAAAATTTTTTGCGGAAGAATTTTTTGGCATGACCATAAATTCTTTCTCCTCTTTGTCACTAGATCCTGCTTTGGTGCTGTTTTCGATAGATAATAAATCTGCAAATTTAGCACTATTTAAAAAGAATCGCTATTTTTCGTTAAATATTCTAAGTCATCAACAGATCGACTTGGCAAAAGCTTTTGCTACTCCCAAAAATTCAGATAAATGGAATGTAGAACCTTATTTTTTAGGAAAGTTTGGTAATCCAATTTTCAAAAATTCTTTAGGTTTTATAGAATGCGAAAAACATCGTGTGATCAAAGCTGGAGATCATCATATTATAATTGGTAAGGTAGTTGACTTCTCCAAACTAGAAGAAAAAGAATCTTTAGTTTATGCTAAAGGAAAATATTCAAAAATATAAATTTAGCATATTGATTTTTTTAAATCAGAAAATACCATCCCCGCCCCTCGCTTTAAGGCAACTTTTTAAAGCAAAACAATAATATTCCTCGGTAGCTCAGTGGTAGAGCAAGTGACTGTTAATCACTTGGTCGGAGGTTCGAACCCTTCCCGGGGAGCCATAACAAACTTTTTAAATCTCTAACTTTCTCCATTTTCAGTTCTGCACACCCCTTGAAACCAGTGATTTCAAGGCCTCTTAAAATTCCATACCACTTGTTTTGGAGATTTTAACCAAGTGGGTAGTTGGTTAAATTTGATGCTTACAAACTTTAAAATAAAAATTTTCTTAGCCTTTTTATACAAAAATACCTCGCAGAGCATTGATTTTGCTGCACTCACCAAAGCCAAGTGGTGGTAGAGATTTGGAGATATAGCTTGCTAAGCCTTGATTTATCTATATCTAAACATCTAAAGCACTTCTACTTTTTGCAATTTTTTAGCAAATTAAAGTAGCTATATTTCGCAAAAAAAATCCTCAGCAACTCTATTCAATACTGAGTTCACAACTTTTTTCTCGAACTTTTTCGACCGCCTGAGCGTTTTGCTGTTTCGAACTTTTGTCTACTTTGATTAAAATTTACTTAAACAAACTAATTACAGAAAATTACCAACTTCCGAAGTTTTTAAACTTTAAGACTGTATTTTTTTGATTTTTTACCCTAAATTTTTTCAATTATTCTCAAAAAAATTGACTTGGATGAAAAATAAAAAATTTAAAAAACAAAAGCGTTGGATTGTGTTAGCAAAAAATTCTAATGATTGTGATGGAGTTATCGCAATTTTGTCGGCACGCAAAAGTGTAAAATATATTCAGGATTTTTTGGAAGATCTTAGTCGTATGCTTCCCGTTTGTTCAGAAGATATTTTGGATTTTACAAAATTTAGAAACCCGCGCATTCCTTATCCAGCAAAGCGTGAACTTGATGAAAATGGTTGTTCTGTTTCTATTGCTTGTGGTCACAATCCTTATCTTGAAGCAAGATACTCAGAAATTTTAGGTTTTGAAAATAATGGCACTCAAATATCTTGGATGCCAACTTATTCTCATTCTGGCAAAAGAGAAAAAAGAATTACTAAAATTCTTCCTCTTGGTATAAATGTTATAGATGGTCAAACAAAACAAATAACAAAATAAATATGCGTTCAGAAAAACAAAAATTGGCAATAATTTTTCAAGGGCTGTGGATGATACTATCACTTCCACTAGCATCTTCACTAGCTAGAGCTTTGGATTGCTATGATTTACTGATGTTATTGTTTTTTTATATTTCAATAAGCTGCCCAGCTTTGATTAACAATGTTTGGAACTGGTATAAAGGCTCAACTAATGAAAAATTACCAAAGAAAATATTTTATTATTTTTTTGCCGCTTCATTCATATCATTTATCGGCTTATCCGTTGAATTTAATAATGGCGACATTGATGGTGTTGGCGATATTTTAATGGTATTTTTACCGATAATTTGCTTTACCGCTCTTGTTCTTTTTAACATTGATTGTTCTTCTTTTTTTAAAAAAATAATTTCCCGCAAGAAATTCATCTTAAAACTAATTCTGATTTTAGCTGTAATACTTGGGTTGTTTTTGTTTTTCCAAAATCAACATAACAAAAAATCAGAAATATTGTTCAATATTAATAAACTTCTCGATGCAAAACCTATTATAAAAGAAACCCCGCCAGATGATTTGGTACCACTCGATCAATACCATGATCAAAAATAACTTTTTATCAAAATATCCACTATGAAAAACCTCATTCGACTGACAAAAGAAATGACTCTTGAGGATATCGGAACTGGTAAAATTTCTTACGCTAAAGCCTACCAGGCCAAAGTTGATGAGTGGATTTTGAGATCTTCGCAATTCAATTAATCAAACAATGAAGTTAGAGAAAATTAAATATTCAAACCTTAACGCCAAACAAAAAGAAATTTACAACTTCCAGAAGGTTGCTGGGTTACTGGCTGACTACGGATTTAACTGTATAAAACTTGCTGATGATTGGCAGGGGGCTGATTTTTTAGCTTATAACCATAAAGGAAATTCAACTCTTAAAGTTCAGCTCAAAGCCAGAATTACCATAGATAAAAAATATTTAGATAAAGATATTTTTATGTCCTTTCCCTGTGGTAAGGAATGGTATTTAATTGAACACTCTTCTCTTGTAGAAGCCATAAAGCAAAACACGCCGTGGTTAAAGTCTGATTCTTGGGAAAGGCATGGTAAGTATAGTGCTATTCTTCCAAGCAAAAAACTATTAGAAGCGATAAAATTCTCAAAATTGTAAATCAGAGCAATTTTTTTAAAACTACTCCACCACCTTACGCCATTTCTTACCAAAAAAATAACCCCGATTCTTTTTCACTTCTGATCTGTTTCAAATACAGATTTTGCTGTGCTAACAAACTGTAGAAAAAGCCATTAAATCTTTATGAATTATATGTTGTAAAAAATGTGGAACACCTTCGGAAAACCATTTTTGCTCCAGCGGTTAAAAAATTTCGAGATAGAAAGTAAAGTTCTCAAGCTATGTGGAGAAAAAGTATAAAAAGGTGACACCGCAGAGTCACATTGTGTTATGCTTGCAAATTTTTAATTTAAATTCCGCTTCTAAACACAGCTCCTTGATGAATTTCCTTATGAGTTCCACTTTTTTGAGTAACAATTTCAACGAAAGTTTTTGGATCTGAATTTTTTGCATCTAAAAAGCCTCCTCTTTGGATAACGCTATCTGGATTAGAATTAACAAATTCTTGATGCTCATGGTAATTATAATCAGCCATCACCAATGATCTTATTCTTATTCCCTCTTTTCCTTCACCATGCGGATAAGCAAATAAACCATCTATCTGATTGATTTCTTTTGTTAAGAGATCATTAAAACTTCCTTCGCTTTTATCATTAGATAAATCGATATAAACTCTTGTGCAATTTCTACAAGTTGCGTTGGTAGAATAAGCAAGAATGGTCAAAGCATATATTTTGCATTTTTTACCATCTTGATTCCAATTAGCATCATCTTCACTGATTTTCTTTACTAGCGAACCAATAATATCTTTAACATTATCTGGATCATTGATGAATGTGTTTAATATTCTCTCACTATCAAAACTGTGTTTGCTCTCTAGATCCCTAACATCAATATCTTTTCCTCTCATTATTTTATTTCTAAAACTATCATCAGTTTTTTTTACTAAGGATTGAACCCTATCTTTATCAAGATCTTCCAGATTAATAATCTTTAATGAACCATCAGAAATTGGTACTTCAATAAAATTCCTTTTAGATGTTTTTCCCTCTTCGTCTTTATAACCTACAGTAAATATAAATGTTGGTACTAAAATATTTTTATCACCCTTTTTTGGAATTACGGTTTTTTCTAATTGATCTATATCATCCTTCAATCTAGTTACTTGCTCTTCTGCTTTCATAGTTTGTAATTCAGTATCTACATTATTCTTAACTAATTTTCCCTCTTCGTTTTTCCTTTTTTTTTCGCTCTTGTTACCATCCTCTAATAACTGTTTAATTTTATCATTATTATCGGATATTTTCTTCTGCCACCTAGCAATATTTTCCTCATTATCTCGTACTTTATTTTCTATTTTAGCAATTTGCTGCTGCCTATTTATATACCTTCCTGTGAATTGTAATCTCTCCAATATTTGTGAAATATTCTTTTCAATCACTTTCTCTTTATGCTTTGAAGAATATTTCAAAAGATCAATATCATTACCTAAGACAAATGTTTTGTGATAATGTTCAACTTTCCTTAGAGCACTAGATAAGCTCTCATCTTTATGTTCTTTTCTTGCATCATTTATGATAGTTTTATTTGCATGTTTAGAATTTATAACATGCATAACTGCGGCAATAATTCGATGCTGTTTCAATAAATCGTTATTTGTTAAAGCCTCAGAAAAATTATCATAAGCTCTTGGATAATCACCATCATTTAAAATTTCGTTTTTTATAGATTGATATATTTTTTCACTATTACATTTAACAATAGTATCTACTAATCCCCATGACTTTATGCGTTCTTCAAAGCTACTAACTATTTGTTCTAATACTGACTGCCTATTTAGATAAAAATCGTCCATAGCTTCATCTATAGTCAAATGCAAATTATCAAAATAATCATCTATTGCACAAAGATCCAAGGCGTTGTCCAACTGATCTGGTATCACTACATCATCAATAACGGAATAATCAAACCTCTCTACAACACCATCAATGATTCGTCTATACACAGAGGTCATCGCATCATAAAAACCATCTACAAGATCAGAAGATATTTGAATAGAATGTTGTTCATCATATGCTTCAAACATCTTATTCAAATCAATAAAGACGCTCATATACTTGTAAATATTTTCTGGAGTAATATTATACTCAAATTCATCTAAATCATTTAGAGCAACATTCTCTAGCTGCTTGTAAAAGCCTAGATTGCTCATTATATCATCTCTGTTATCTGCAACAAATTTCTTAAATCTACTATTATGACTATCAATATACTCTGAATATTGAGACAAATTAGAATTATTAAGCTCTACAGGAAGCCCTTTATTGAACTCATCTTCAAAATTATTTTTAATTTGACGCTTGTAGTAATCTTCCATCTTCTGGATAAACTGGATCTCTGATAAGTTTGTTATTTCACCATATTTCTCTTCAATATAATTCTGAATTTGTTCATCAAAAACTACCTTCGGTAAAGACTCTAAATTATCATATTTGAAATCAAACCCACCGTAATTAAATGAAATAGATTCATTATTATCATAATTCTGAATAGCTTTAGCCAAAGCAGTCAAAAATATTGGGGATTCCTGAGTAACGTGAAGTAACCTAACTCGATTCTTTTGAGAATCTAAACAATTGCTATTGTAATTGGGAATATTCGCAATTTTAAAATTAATATATTCATTGAACTGATCATCATCAATTTCAATCCCGAGATTATAACTAAAATCATACTCGAAATTATACCCATCAAACTCAAAATTTAGTTCAAACTCCAAAATATCTTCTATCTCACTTCTAAAATGATCTTCTAAACCAAAGTCTTTTTCCTTAATGATTTCGGAAAAACATCTGGATATTTCATTTCTTATTTTGGCTTCTATTTCAGGAGTTAATTTATCTGAAGATACAATTTTACTAAAAGTAATAATGTCAGTAATTTTTCTTAGGTCACATCTACCATCACAAAAATCAATTATGCTGCTTTGAGGATTATCTTTTTTCCATTGGTTATATTGTTCTATATTAGGCATATCTCTCTAGGAATATGTATTAAAAAAAGTAGCCACCTTTTGACCTTAAAATTTACGATGAAATGTAGTCTGATAAATATATCAATCATCTTTTTGATAATAATTTTTCTTCTTCTTTCATCAACAACGCATTATGCAAACTTAAAGAATTTCTTGTTACTTGGCTTGAAAGGCAAAAGACTATCGAAGCAAGATTATATTGGCTTTTCAAATATTACTAACAACTAAAGAAGAGCTGCCAAAACACTTAAAATATTTAATCGTTCACAAATTTTATTCTTATAGGTTAGGATAATAACACTTTAATACGACCACTGGGAATTTGGACAAAAACTTAAATCAGGAAGAAATTCTTGAATTAGCACGGGATTTTATCTTTCAAGCCTTTCAGTTCCGAAAGCAATTAACCAAATCTATTTTTTTAAAAGCAAAGTATCGTCAATTGGAAAAAATTTTGATGCAGAAGTGATCAAAGATTTTGCTGTAAGTTCTGGCACGCCGTAAACTTCTACTTCTTTGTTCAAATCTTTTATTACTTTTTGTATTAACAAATCGAAATCGCCGTCGCCTGAAAGTAAAATTATCACATCAGATTTTTTGGCATATTCCATCACATCTAAAGTAATTCCAACGTCCCAATCGCCCTTTGCTGATCCGTCGCTGCGTTGAATAAATGGTTTTAATTTTATTTCAAAACCAATGCCGCGCAAAATATTTTGGAACTGTTTTTGTTTGTCATCCAAGCTGCTAATTGCATAAGCAAAAGCATTAATTACTTTGCGATTTTCTGTTGCTTGCGTCCAAAATTTATTGTAATCGAAATGTCTCCGATATTGTTGTTTTGTGGTGTAGTAGATGTTTTGCACATCGGCAAAAATTGTGATGGTTTGCATTTTTTAAGATTAAATAAATACTTAGTTTGGTATAGGTTTTCTTTGTTAAAGAAATGAGAATTATCATCTAAGTTTTAATCATCAAAAAACATTTAAGATGTCTAGCATATTGTCTTCTGTGCATTTAGAAATGCTAAATTTAAAACTCTACTAAGAAATTTTTATGGATATAACTATACTCAACCTATCTCGTCAAACAACTGCTGCTCAGATAGTTCAATTATTTAAAAACTATGGTTCAGTTGAATCATGCAACATAGTTATGGATAAAGTCAGCGGTGGGTCAAAAGGATTTGGATTTATTAAAATGTTAAATGAGCGTGAAGCAATTGACGCAATAACTAACCTTCACGGCACTAAATTTGATGGAAATATCATCAGGGTAAAAGCTGCGAACAAAGAAGTTTAAAGAATATCAAAATTCTCTAAACATTTCGGCTTCTTTTATTAGCTCATCTTTGTTGCTAGATAGAATGTTTTTTTTGATCTATTCTAAGATTTTTTTAGCTAAAATTGTTAAATACTCATCCAATAAAATCTAACACTCCTTCTGCCGCTGCAGCTGCAGTGCTAAAACAGGCTTGCAAAAGATAACCTCCAGTTGGAGCTTCGAAGTCTAACATTTCGCCTGCTACAAAAACTCCCTTTTTGGCTTTTAGCATAAAATTTTTATCGACTGATTCGCGGCATATTCCGCCGGCAGTAGAAATTGCACGATCAATGCTGGTAGTTGAGGTGAGGGTGATTGGTAGATTTTTTAGATTGGTAGCAAGAATTTCTGGGGTTGCATTGGTTAGTTGGTTTTGGGGAAATAATTCATGTAATAAAACGCTGGCTATGTTTGAAAAACCTGCTTTGCGCAAGTAGTTGCTGAGTGATTTTTTATCACGAATTTGTAATTTTTTGGCTAATTTTGTAACTGACATTTCTGGTCTTAAATCGATGTATAAAATTGCTTTGCCTTCATTTTTAATCGATTCTCGCAGGTGTGCAGATAAAGCATAAACAGCGTTTCCTTCAATTCCTTGCTTGGTTAAAATCATTTCGCCTTTGTGCAAAAAATTTTTATGCTTAATTGCTACAGATTTTAGAGGAGTTCCAGCATGGTTATTTATCAAATAATCTGACCATTTTGTGATAAAACCACAATTAGCAGGGCGAAGTGGCGAAATTTTTATACCACATTCAGCTAATATTTTAACCCAAAAACCATCAGAACCCAAATGCGGCCATGAAGCTCCACCAAGTGCTAGCAAGGTTGCATCGGGTTTTGTTTTTATGATATTATTTTCAGCATCTTTAAAGATTAAATTATCACCATCAAATCCTTGCCAAAAATGACGTGGAAAAAAACGCACTTCAAGTTTGTCTAACCTTCTAAGCCAAGCGCGCAGCAATGGCGATGCTTTCATGCTTTTGGGAAAAATTCTGCCGCTGCTGCCAATAAAAGTTTCTTCACCTAGTTCTTCGCACCACTTGCGTAATTTTTGTGGATCGTAATTTCGAATGTATGGCTCAAGCCAATTTGATGCTTCAAAATAGCGCGTTATAAATTTTTCAAGAGGTTCGCTGTGCGTAAGATTCAAACCACCTCTTCCTGCCATTAGAAATTTGCGCCCTAAAGTTGGCATTGTATCATAAATTGCTACTGAGTAACCAGCTTTAGCAATAACCTCGGCTGCCATCAAACCGCTTGGTCCACCGCCTATAATTGCAATATTTTTACCCATATGTCCCATTGACATACGGGAAGGAGATCCTTGCAAGGCGGGGCGCGACTCGTGTTGGGTTTTTGTATCACGAAGGGATAAAGGACTATTTTTATTTTTGATCATTAAAATTTTAACAACGATAATTTGATGAAAACATTTAGAAAAGTTGAGCGGATCAGAATTTTTAGCAAAATTACTTAATTAAAAATTTATGCTTTGGAGCAAGATTTATTTTGGAAAAATTTTTACAAGATTGTTACCAAAAAACAAAAGTCCAAAAAATGTTATAATTGTTTATGATGGAGATTGTCCATTTTGTAGTAGTTTTGTGCGTTTATATAAACTCAGAGAAAAAGTTGATAGCTTAGAAATTATTAATGCTCGCCAGAATTCTTTAGAAATAATTAAGGAAATAAAAAAAAGAGGATTTGATTTAGATGCTGGCTTTGTTGTGAAGGTTGACGATAGATTTTATCATGCTTCACAAGCCATTAATATTTTAGCCTTGATTGGATCAAATGAGGGAATCTTTAATTGTTTAAATATATTAATTTTTCGTTTTGAAAATGTTGCAAAAATACTTTATCCGCCGATGCGCTTATTAAGAAATTTTACTTTATGGATTAGAGGTAAAACTAAAATAAATGATAATTGAGGTTAGTTATTTTTATTTAAGCTTCGTTTAAGAATTGGTTTTGAAATTGCACCACCATGAAAAACCAACAAAATAAAAAAACACAATTAATAGTCTTTACCGCAATTTTTATTCTTGTGGCTGTGGGCTTCTTCATTTTTGATTTAGCACATAGAAATCATGAAGAAGTGGAAGTAAAATTTGCAGTTGCTAATCCTTGGCGCGAAACTTTGGAAATAAAGAAGGAATATGTAGCCCAAATTAGAGCGATTCAGCACATTGAATTACGTTCGCTAGAAAAGGGATATTTACAAAAAATTTATGTTGATGAAGGTCAATTTGTTCGCAAAGGACAAAAGATGTTTCAAATTACGCCTTTGTTGTTGGAAGCCGATTTAAAAAAAGCTAAAGCAGAATATCAACTCGCAAAAATTGAATATGACAACACGCTTATTTTGCAAAAGCGCAGCATTGTTTCAATTAATGAATTAATGCTAACCAAAGCTCGTCTTGATAAAGCTCATGCTGAAATGGATAGAGCGCAAGGCCATTATGATTTTAGCACAATCAAAGCACCATTTGATGGAATTATGGATCGTTTTAACGTTCGCTTAGGAAGCTTGGTTGATGAAGGTCAGCTTCTAACTACTCTTTCTGATAATAGTAAAATGTGGTTATATTTTAATGTTTCAGAAGCTGATTATCTTGATTACATGCAAAATAAAAAATCTGATCAGCATGATGAGTTGGTTGAACTGATGTTGGCAAATGGTACTTTATTTTCACAAAAAGGAAAAGTTGATACGATTGAAGCCGATTTTAATAATGAAGTTGGTAATGTTGCTTTTCGTGCAACTATTGCAAATCCTGATAAGTTGTTGCGTCACGGTGAAACTGGAACCGTATTGCTGACTAAAAAATATAATAACGCTTTGGTGATTCCGCAAAAATCTACTTTTGAAGTTTTAGACAAAAAGTTTGTTTATGTAGTTGATGAAACGGGTAAAGTTCGCTCTCAACAAATTACTATCGCTGCTGAAGTGCCGCACTTATTTATTATTTCTTCAGGTCTTAAAGATGATGACAGAATTTTATTAGAAGGATTAGGAAAAATTCATGCCGAAGAAGTAATTAAAACAGAAATTCAAGATCACGAAACTGTCATGAAAGGACTTGCTCTTACTACAAAATCTTATCAGGCAGATCATTAACGGCACAGTTTATATTAAGTAAAATGCTACAAAAATTTCTTCATCGACCGGTTTTAGCAATCGTGATATCGCTGATTATTGTTTTTCTTGGTGTGTTGGCAGCAATAAATTTGCCTGTTTCGCAATTTCCAAGAATTGCACCAACTATGGTAACGGTGTTTGTAACTTTTCCTGGTGCTAATGCTGACGTGATTGTGAAGTCATCTTTGATTCCTTTAGAGCAAGCAATTAATGGTGTTCCTGGAATGCGATATATGGCGTCTTCCGCTAGTAGTGCTGGTGAAGGAGAAATTCAGATATTTTTTGATATGGACACCGATCCAAATAATGCGGTGGTACAAGTTAAAACTCGTGTTGATCAAGCTCTAAATAAATTACCGCCTTTAGTTCAGCTTGAAGGTGTTATTGTACAGGCGGTGCAGCCAAGTATGTTGATGTATGTTAATCTTTATAGTACAGACAAAGAAGCTGAGGAAAAATTTATTTTTAATTATGCAAATATTCGTCTTTTACCAGAGCTAAAGCGTATTAAAGGAATAGGGCAAGTTCAAAATTTGGGTTCGCGTAATTTTGCAATGCGCATTTGGCTCAATCCAGATCGTATGCGTGCGTATAATGTATCTACTGAAGATGTTATGGAAGAAATTTCTAAACAAAGCATTATTGGGCATCCGGGAAGAGTTGGAATTAGTTCAGGAAAATTGGCGCAATCTTTGGAGTATACGCTAACTTATAAAGGAAGATTTAATCAGCCTGAAGAGTATGAGAATATCATTATTCGTGCTAATGCTAATGGTGAAATTCTTTACTTAAAGGATATTGCAAAGATTGAACTTGATAGTGAATTTTATGATATTTATTCAACGGTTGATGGCTTTCCTTCGGCGTCAATTCTGCTTAAACAAACTTTTAATAGTAATGCAAATGATGTAATCAAAGATGTAAAAGAAAAATTGGAAGAATTGAAAAAAGATTTTCCAGCAGGAATGGATTACAAAATTAGCTATGATGTTTCTACATTTCTTAAAGCTTCTATTCACAAGGTTTTGCACACTTTGGTTGAAGCTTTTATTTTGGTGTCATTGGTGGTGTTTATATTCTTGGGTGATTGGCGTTCAACTTTAATTCCAATTCTTGTTGTGCCGGTGTCATTGATTGGAGCGTTTTTTTCGATGTATGTTTTTGGTCTTTCAATAAATCTGGTTACGCTATTTGCTATGGTTTTGGCGATTGGTATTGTGGTTGATGATGCGATTGTTGTGGTTGAAGCGGTTCATGCAAAAATGGTGGAAAGTCATCTTTCGCCTTATATGGCGGTAAAAAAAGTTCTTGGTGAAATTAGCGGTGCCGTAATTGCTATTACACTTTTAATGACTGCGGTATTTGTGCCAATTGCTTTTATGACTGGTCCAGTTGGTATTTTGTTAAAGCAATTTTCTATTACCATGGCATCAGCAATTATTTTATCTGGGGTGATTGCTTTAACGTTAACGCCTGTTTTGAGTGCGATGATTTTAAAAAGTCATAATCATCAGAAACAAAATCCAACCATTCTTTCTAAGTTTTTAGATAAATTTAATCAGATATTTGATAAGGCAACCAGAGGTTATGTTTGGTTTTTACATCGTATAATTAAACGTAAAAATCTTACAGCAGGTGTTTTGATTTCTTTCGTTATTGGAATTTTCTTAATCTCAAGAATTGTACCGGGTGGTTTTATTCCAAGTGAAGATCAAGGTATGATTTATGCTGTGATTCAAACTCCACCAGGATCAACGCTTGAAAAAACTTATGAAGTTTCAACGCACTTTGGAAATATTGCTAAAGAAATAGAAGGTGTTGAATCAATTTCATCTTTAGCTGGATATGAAATTTTAACTGGAGGACGTGGCTCAAACTCAGGAACATGTTTCATCAATTTAAAAGATTGGAGTGAAAGAAAAAATAACGTTCATCAAATTATCGAAGAGCTTGAAGAAAAAACAAAAGATATAGGTGCGGTGATTGAATATTTTGAACCGCCGACAGTTCCAGGATATGGAGCAACTGGTGGTATTGCATTTCGTTTATTAGATAAAAATAACACAACTGATTATCGCGATTTTGATAATTTAAATCGTGAGTTTATGAATAATTTAAAAACCCGTCCTGAGCTGAGTGGTTTGTTTACTTTTTATTCAGCAACCTTTCCACAATATGAGCTAGAAATTGATGCAAAACAGGCAATGCAAAAGGGTGTAGAAATTAGCAATGCGATGGAAAATTTAAACATCATGGTTGGTAGTACTTATGAACAAGGATTTATTCGCTTTGGACAATTTTTTAAAGTGTATGTACAATCTCTTCCTCAGTTTCGTGAGTTGCCTTCAGATGTTTTAAATTTTTATACCAAAAACGATAAAGGTGAAATGGTGCCATATTCCGCCTTTATGACTATGAATAAAACTCAAGGTCCAAATGAATTAACTCGTTTCAATCTTTATAATTCAACTTCAATTCGAGCAACTCCATCTAAAGGATATACAACTGGTGAAGCTATTGATGCCGTGAGAGAAGTTGCCAAAAAAACTTTGCCAAATGGTTATGATGTTGCTTTTGAAGGTCTTTCTTTTGACGAAGCAAAACGAGGTAATGAAGCAATTTATATTCTAATTGTGGTGATGTTGTTCGTCTATTTTGTTCTTTCTGCTCAATATGAAAGTTTTATCATACCATTGACGGTAATGTTTTCTTTACCACCGGGAATTTTTGGATCATTATTGCTTTTGAAATTTATGGGTCTTGCTAACGATATTTATGCGCAAGTTGGTTTAATTATGTTGATTGGTTTGCTGGGAAAAAATGCGGTTTTAATTGTAGAATTTGCCTGCCAAAAACAACAACGCGGCGCATCGGTTTTGCGCGCTGCAATTGAAGGTGCAAGAATGCGTTTTCGTCCAATTTTGATGACGTCTTTTGCATTTATTGCTGGATTAATTCCAATGGCTTTTGCTTCTGGTGCTGGATCGGTTGCTAATAACACAATTGGTGTTTCAGCACTTGGTGGAATGTTATTTGGTACTTTCTTCGGTGTGATTCTTGTACCGGGTTTATATTATATTTTTGGATCAATTGCTAAAGATAAAAAGCTTATTCGTGATGAAAATGAAGAACCTTTAACTGAAAATTTTCATTGATATGATTCGTTTTTTTACATCATTAATTTTGCTTTTTTGTCTGTTAATTCAAAGTTGCGCTCCTTCTTTGCCAGAATATAAAAATTCTCCACAAGAAAAATTGTCGGTGCCAGAAAGTTTTTCTGTAAAAAATTCTGATTTGGCAGAAAGCGATTTAATAGACAAAAACTGGAGATTGTTTTTTAAAGATGAAAAACTGATTTCATTGATTGAAATTGCTCTAAAAAATAACCAAGAATTAAACATTCTTTCGCAAGAGATAAATATTGCCAATAATGAAGTGATGGCAAGACAAGGTCAGTATTTACCAAAAGTTGAAATTGGAGCTGGTTTTTCATCTGAAAAAACCAGTCAATTTACGAGCAAAGGCGCATCAGATGAAGTGGCAAATTTGTCAGACAAATTAAATAATCGCGAAGTTAGTATTGCAGCAACTTGGGAAGTGGATATTTGGAAGAAGTTACGCAACTTTGCCAAGTCATCTTATTTGCAATATTTAGCTTCAATAGAAGGTAGAAAATTTGCGGTCACTCAACTGGTAACAGAAGTTTCCGATAGTTATTACGAATTAATGTCGCTCGATAATCAGTTAGAAATTATTGATCAATTCTTGGTCACAATAAAAAAGGCAAGACAAGTAGTAGAGCTTCAACAAATAGCAGGTCGTACAACCTCTTTGGCAATTAAACGTTTTGATGCTGAAGTTTTAAAAAATGAAAGTCGTAAATATGATATACAACAAAAAATTATTGTTGCAGAAAACCATCTCAATCAGCTTTTAGGAAGGTTGCCACAACATATAGATCGTGAATCAAACCAATTCATGTCTGTTCAACTGCCAGAAGTTAAAACAAATCTTCCAACAGATTTGCTCAATAATCGACCTGATTTAAAGCAAGCTTCTTTGCAAATTGAAGCTGCAAAATTGAATGTAAAGGCGGTAAAAGCGCAATTTTATCCTTCTTTAAATATAGGTGCGGATGTTGGTTATAAATCATTTAATGCGGCTCATTTCACTGATTCATCTTCGCTTTTTTATAATATTGCTGGTGGCATTACCGCTCCATTGATTAATAGAAAAGCAATTAAGGCTGATTATTTTTCAGCAAATAATAAGCAAATCGAAGCGGTTTATAATTATGAACAAACCTTCATTAAATCTTTTGCTGAAGTCGTAAATCAACTTTCTGCTGTGAAAAATCTAGGGCAGGTTTACGAATTAAAAATGCAGCAAACAAAAGCACTTTCAGATTCGTTTGAAATTTCAAATATTCTTTTTATGGCAGCTAGAGTTGATTATCTTGAATCGCTTTTAACTAGAAGAGATTATTTGGAATCGCAGCTTGAATTAATTGAAGCAAAACAAAATCAACTTGTCGCTTATTTGAATTTATATCGAGCACTTGGAGGTGGCTGGAGAGAAAATAATGAATATAAAACTTAACTGCTAAACTCTTTGCTGGACTGGGTTTGTAACCCAGTCCAAATGTTCATTTAAAACTTAACAATTAAATTTTATGAGAATTCTGCTAGTAGAAGATGATTTGATGTTAGGAAAAGCGTTAAAAGAAGCGTTAGAGAATCAAAATAATGTAGTTGATTGGGTTACAGATGCTGAGCTGTGCAAGTTAGCAATTTATAATACTAAATTTGAAATTTTGCTTTTGGATATAAATTTGCCAGATCAGTCTGGCTTAGAGGTTTTACAAGATTTAAGAAGACAAAAAAATGATATTTTAGTTTTGATCTTAACTTCAAGAGATGGTGTATTTCAAAAAATAGAAGCCCTTGATTTAGGAGCTGATGACTACTTATGTAAACCTTTTGTGGTAGAAGAACTTTTTGCAAGAATCCGATCTTTAGTTCGTAGAAGCAAAGGCATTTCAACTTCTGCTATTGTTTGTGGTTTAGTAAAATTAAATCCTGCCAACTTTACGGTTTTAAATAACGAAGAGCAAATCGCAATTCTGCCTAAAGAATTTAACATATTAAAAGCTTTGATGGAAAATGCCGATAAGGTTGTTTCTAAAGCGCGATTAGAGGAAATTTTATATAGTTGGGACGATTCTGTCGAAAGCAATACTGTGGAAGTATATATTCATCATCTACGCAAAAAATTGGGAAAGAATTTTATTAAAACCATTCGTGGAGTTGGTTATATGATTGAAAGAAATAACAACAAATCATGATAAAAACTCAATCAATCAAGAAAGATCTGATTATTACACTATGTGCTTTAATAGCGTTGGTTCTTATTTTAGTGCGTCTTGCTGACTTTATTTATGCTAAACATCACAATAAAGAAGCACTTGATGCTAATTTAGTAAAATCAGCAAAATTGATTTTTGGTTTAATTAAACATGATGTTTTTGAAGGTTTAGATCTAAAATTTTTGTCAGATGCCAAGCCAGCATTTCAGCAAAAAATTTATCATCGATATGAATATAAACTTCACGTTCAGGCTTGGGAAGATGATGATTTAATTTATAATTCTGATAATTTCTTAGTAAGAGCAAAACCAGATTATGAAGGTTTTCAAGATGTTGAGATTAATGATCAAACGTGGCGTAGTTTTTCATTTTATGATCCAGAATCAAAAATTAGAATTTTGGTTGCTGAAAAAGATTTTGTAACCAATCAACTGATTTTAGAAGAGGTCTTATCATTCATAATTCCTCTGTTATTCTCATTCTCACTACTGTTTTTTATTGTTGTTTTTACAGTAAATAAAAAGTTGAAACCACTTGATCATCTCGCAAATGAAATTGAAAAAATGTCGGCTAACAGCTTGCAGCAGTTTAATAATTCTAATATTCCAATTGAGCTTAAACCATTTATTGAATCCTTTAATTCTCTGATTCGCCGTCTTGTTGAAGCAATAGATTCGGAACGTAATTTTACGAATTATGCAGCACATGAACTTAAAACTCCTCTCGCGGCAATTGGCATTCAAGCGCATCTTTTGATTAGCAATAAAAATAAAGAGAAAGAACAAGATTATATAAATGATTTACTCGGCGGAATAAATCGAGCTACTCACTTAATTAATCAGCTTTTAACTTTGGCGAGAATCGAATCTGACAATGCAAATATTACAAAAGAAAAATTCAATTTGTCTGAGTTGATAAATTTAACTGCAAAAAATTATTCTAAAAAAGCGCAAGATAAGAAGTTAGAGATTGAAGTAATTACAGATAGCGATAAAGAAAATAATATTTTTGGAAACAAAATTTATATCGATATCATAGTTGGAAATCTTTTGGACAACGCGATAAAATATAGTTTTTCTGATAAAAAAATTCTCATTTCAGTTTTGAAAGAGGAAGATTTTATTAAGCTAAAAGTAGCAAATTATGGTGAGCAAATTTTGCCTGAAGAAATCGAAAAGATTTTTGGCAATTTTTATCGTATTAGTCGTTTAGAGTTCAAAAACCAAAATGTAGGTTGTGGGCTTGGTTTGGCTATTGTTAAGAAGATTGCCGATTTACACCAAGCAAAGGTCACTTTTTCTTCTGTAAATCAAATTAACGCAGTCGAAATATGTTTTAGTGATGTTGGCGAGTAGAAAGTCACTTTTGCAAATTCAATTTATGCCAAAATTAATATTTTCAGAGTCAGCAATTGATAGCATTGCAAACGAATTATTTTTGAGATGAGTAATTAACTTCTGTTCAATTTTTCTTGCGTGGCTTTTTCCTTGTTTAATTATCACATAAAAAAATTCACAATTTTTATCAGAAAGTCTTTGTTTGTGAGCATTAATTCTTTCCAAAAAATTGTCAGTTTCGCCAACGTAAAAAAAGTTATTTGATGTTTTTAAAACATAAACAACGCTATAACCAATTATGTTTAAAGGCGGCAATTCATTGGGTTCTAAATTTTTAATTTGATTAATGTTTTGATTGGAAACGATTGCAAAAATTGATTTCAAATTTTTGGTACAAAATTTATCGCCAGATTTTTTGGGTTGAAAATCATAAAGAAAATCATCTTGTTTAACATCTTCTAACTTCAATATTTTAGGATTTTCATAACCTTTGGCAATTTCTTGTGCGCGGCTAATTATTTCAAAATTAATGCCAATTTTAAGCGCGGTATAAAAAGCTGAAGAATTGAGATCAACTCCATCAACTACTTTGTAGCTTGGGATATCGCCGTCACAATGCATTTTAATTAGCTGAATATTTTGTAATTTTACCTCAGAATTTAAAAAAATTTCATGCCAATGTGTGGCAAAAATAGCTCTGATATTTCGTTCAACTAAATGTTCTAAAACACTGGCAGCAATGGCATGTCCAGCTTTTGATTCTGTGCCTTTTCCTAATTCGTCAATTAGCAAAAAACTATTTTTAGTGGCATCGCGTAGTGCAATTTTTATGTCGTTCATTTCAACAGCAAAAGCTGACAAACCTGCTTCAGGATCGTCTTGCGCGCCAGTTCTTACATACCAACCATCAATTTCTTCAGAGATGCTAATTTTTTTAGCGGGAAACATAAAGCCAGTTGAAGCAAGAAGAGTTGATGCAGCAAGTGATCTAATCAAAGTCGATTTTCCAGACATATTATGCCCAGTTAATAAACACGTGCCATTAAAGCTAAAAGAATTTGTTATGGCTTCGCTTGATTTCATCCAATAAGGAAAAAAATCTTCTAATAAAATTTGGTGAGTAAGATTATAATCATTAATAAAATTGATCGTCCAATTTTTGGGTTGGCATTCTTTGATGTGTAGATACAAAGTCTTAATCAAATTAGAAAAAGTTGCCAAGTGAATTATAGGCAAACAATAAATTGCTAGCTGTTTTGAGGTTTTTTTAAGTAGCTGTTTAATTGCTTCAAAAGTTTTATTGGCGGCAGTTTTATACTCTTCTAAAGCATCTTCAACTTTTTTGGTGCTCCAACGATCTTTTACTTCTTTTTTATAACGATCAGTTGGATGAATAAGTTTATATTCTTCAATTGCTTTGGCATTTACACTTCCAAGTAGCCAAATTGTGTGATTGTGAATGTCGTAAGTAAGTGCAGTTTTGCGTGATTTTGTTCCTTTTTCAGATTTGTAAGAATTTACAACCACTAATAATTCTTGTTCTAAAACCTTATGATATTTTTTTGCTGCTTCAGAAGTTTTGGCATAAAGTTCAGCAATTTCAGGTGAAGAATTTTTATCAATTCTTCCACGAAATTCTTCTTCTATTCTTTCAAAAAGGCTATTGGGAATGGCTTCATTTTCTGGTGTGTAGCTAATATCATCATCTTTTGGTAAAATTGGTGCAAGAATGGCTATAATTTCTTGGCTAGTTTTTTTGAGGATTTTTTGTTCAGCTTTGATTGATGAAATGTAAGAAACAATTTCTAAGCCATTATCAATAAAATTTTCTGAAAAATTTGTAGTAAAATTAAGAAAAATTTCTGCCAAAGAAAATAAATCTTTTAAAATTTCTGGGTGAGCTTCGTTCTTGTTTAGAGTTTTGATGTAACGCACGGGATTCGAAACAATCAAACTCGGTAATTTTTTATTATTTAACTGCAAATCAACAATAGTTTGCCGCAAATTATCAGCATATTTTTTGGGCGGCGGATTAAGTAACAAATTGCGTACAATGTATTTACAAGTTGCTGGACTTCCTTTTGGCAACATTAATTGAATTAGATCTGGAATTCCTCTTTTATGTAAAACACCAATTTGTTCTGCAGTTTGCTGATAAAGCGGATTGGGACGATTTTTGATTCCTAAAGTTTCTGTTTTAATAAAAGCAATATTGGCATCTAAACCCAAATCAATTTTGATTAACTCTTCCATCCGCAAAGCAAAAGCATCTGAAGAATAACCATTAATTTTTACCAAATTTTGGAATTTTGAATTTGCTATATTTACAAGAGATTTTGGCAATTTTTCATGCAAAAAAACTCGATTCATGCGTCCGCTAAATTTATTTAGGCGTATTAATGCAGCTTCTTCGGTTAAGCCTTCCAAAATTAAAGTGGTGCGCAAATCAGGATTAATCTCAACAATTTTTATGCCTTTGCTATTAGCGGCAATTCCAAATTCTGGTGGTGCTTCAGGAAAACAAATATTTGCTTTATGACTCATCGCCAAACCATAAGTATAAGTTGGCGAAGAAGGTGTGATAATTTCAGAAATAAAACGAATTTTTCGACCCTTTTTATGAGTGTCGTCAGCTTGTTCGCAAACAACAATGCAAAATCCAGCTTCAGTTAAATCATCTAAAACTGGTTGAATATTAGCAATTGGCATTCCAGCTCTTGGGCCTTTTCTTCCCATACGGTTAATTCCGCAATGCTCGACCAAAAAAACAGAATCAATTCCCCAGGTTTCATAAAATTCGCCAATTTGAATGAGAACAATTTTTTGCGGATGTTGTTTTTTTATACGAAAAAGAAAATCGATGTTTGAATCTTTTTTGCCAAAATCATGTTTAAAGCCTTTCCAGAAAGATTTATTGCTATCGCCAATTCCTAGTGGAGAAGTTACCTCAAGATCTTGTGCCATACGAATTGCCACAGGATGCGATAAGCTTTCAAGGCGCGATGACCAAAATGGCGATTGAATGAATAGATCGTTAGGAAGAGAAATTTCTTTTTTTTCCATCACCAAGAAAAAGTTAACACAATAAAAAAATAGTGGTGATGGGAGAATTCTTGGTGAGAAAATTACGTAAGGCTTTCTAAAATCTTTAAAGATGATTGTGAGTCAAGAAGATGATTAGCTAAATCAACACCATCAGCAATAGTGTTAACTTTTTTAGCAAGTTTTAAAGCGAAGGCTGAGTTTAAAACTACAATATCACGATAAGCAGATTTTTCACCTTGCAAAAGTGCAGTTAATTTTGCGGCATTATATTTGGGGTCGGCACCTTTTAATTCGGATAGATTAATTTTTTTAAAACCAAATTTTTCAGGATTAATTATTTCTTCGGGATAAATTTTTTTTCCTTCAAGGCGCAGTAAATAAGAATCATCACAAAGTGAAATTTCATCCATTTTGTCTTTGCCGCAAACAAAAAAAGTTTCTTCTGCTAAGCCAAGTTCTAACTGAGTTTGAGCAAGTTTTTCTAATAAATCATGGCGCGAAACGCCAATCATTTGTTTTTTTGTATTGGCGGGATTTAGTAATGGACCCAAAAAATTAAAAATTGTTGGAATTCCAAGAGATTTACGAATTGTTGCCACATTTTTTAAAGCTTCGTGAAAAAACGGTGCAAATAAAAAACATAAATTTTTTTCACGTAAATTTTTTTCAATTTCAGAAATATCTGAAGAAATTTTTATGCCAAGCTCAGAAAAAATATCTGCTGAGCCAGATTGTGATGAGATTGCTTTATTGCCATGTTTAGCTACAGGAATTTCAGCTGATGCAACTACAAAGCAAACAGCCGTTGAAATGTTTAGAGTGTTTAATTTGTCGCCACCAGTTCCGCAAACATCAATTGCATTTTCTGGAGCCGCAATTGTTTTCATGCGTTTTTTTAGAGCAGAAACTGCGCCAATAAAAGAATTGAGAGGTAAATTAACTGAGTTTAGTTCAAGCAGAAAGTTTCTAATTTCATTCTCGCTAATTTTTAAATCGATTATTTGATCAAAAATCTCTTCAAAATTTTGGAAGGTGAGAGTTGTTAAGTTCATTAATTTATGCCTTGGTAATCAATTCCAAAAAGTTCTTAATAATTTGGTGACCATGTTCTGAGGCAATTGATTCAGGATGAAATTGCACGCCAAAAATTTTTAATTTTTCATCGGCAATTCCCATAATAATTCCATCTTTAGTTTGAGCGGTAATTTCTAAATTTTTTGGGCAAGTTTCTTTTTCAATAATTAGCGAGTGATAGCGCGTAGCTTTGAAAGGTGAGGGCAGATTTTTAAATAAGTTTTTTTGGGTATGAAAAATTTCACTAATTTTTCCATGCATTGGAAAAGTTTTTACAACCTTGCCACCAAAAGCTTGACCAATTGATTGATGTCCTAAACAAACACCAAGAATTGGAAATTTTCCTTGTAATTTTTCAATTACTTCTAAGCAAATTCCCGCTTCATTTGGTGTGCAAGGGCCGGGTGATAAAACAATTCCACATGGGTTAAGTTTAATAATTTCTTCAACAGAAATTTCATCGTTTCTCTTTACCAAAACATCTTTTTCACCAGCCTGAATTAAGTAGTGATAAAGGTTGTAAGTAAAACTGTCGTAATTGTCGATTAGTAGAATCATTATTTTAAATTTTCTTATAATCTTCCAAAGAGTATTCATCAACTTGCATAGCATCTAAAACTGCAGTTTTAACATCTTGCAATAAGTGAAGTTCTTCCAAAGTAATTACTGATTTTTCTTTCGCTTCTTCAGCTAAATCTTCAACACGTCCACGTGGTAAAGTTTTATTTTTAATAGCAGTTTTAATTTTTTCAAAAATTGGTGCAGCTTTTTCATGAAGAGCCAAGGCGTTTTCAATTCGTCCTAAATTGTCGTTTTTGTCTTTAGAAACAAAAATTCCATCGGTTAAATTGTCACGAAACTCACCATTTTTTATCATATTTTTAACAACTTGATGACCTAAATCGTCATTAGCAGGACAGGCAAAAGCATTAAAACGTGACCACATTGCAAAAGGAAATAAAAAGAATTTTCCAACACATCCAAAAAGATTTTGATAAAGTCCATCAATAGCAATTTGTGCTTTGCCCAAAATTTCTTTCATGGCATGCTCAACTACTGGAATTTCTTCTTTTTTACGACCGTTTTCTTCAAATTTTTTTAAAACACAGACGCCCATATACATTGCAGAAAGCACATCGCCAAAACGTCCGTTGATTTTTTCTTTGCGTTTTAAATTGCCACCAAATTTTGCCAAAGCAATGTCGGCAAGCAAAGCAAATGTTGCAGAACACCAAGCAATTTTTCTTTCATATTTACCAATAACACCACATTTAAAAGGTTTTCTGAAATAGCCACGAGTTAAAGATAAAATAATTGAGCGAACAAAATTGCTGATTAGGTGATTGATATGAGCAAAAAATGCACAATCAAAAGCTTTCAAATCGTTTTTTTCTAAAGCCTCAATTTCTTTGTAAGCATAAGGATGACACATTATCGCGCCTTGTCCAAAGTGAATTAGACTGCGTGTCATAATATTTGCACCTTCAACTGTAATTGAAATTGGAGTTGAAAAATAAGCATTAGCCAAAAGGTTTCGTGGACCACGAATTATTGCACGACCACCAAGAATATCCATTCCATCATTAATATTTTGACGGAAAATTTCAGTGGCGTGATATTTGGCAATTGCAGTGACAACCGCAGGTTTGTCGCCAGAATCAATTGATCCAGCAGTGAAAGCACGCATTGCATCAACTGCGTATGTACGTGAGGCAATTCTTGCTAAAACCTCTTCAACACCTTCAAATTTGCCAACCGCAGTACCAAATTGCTGACGAATTGCTGAGTAAGCTCCAACAACACGAGCAACTAATTTTGAGCCGCCAGTTGCAGTTGAAGGAAGTGAAATTCCACGTCCAGCTGCTAAGCATTCCATTAGCATTTTCCAACCTTTTCCAAGACCATTTTCGCCACCAATAACAGCATCAAGACCAACAATAACATTTTCGCCATTGAGTGGAGAATTTACAAAAGGTGTAGCGAGTGGATCATGTCTGCGACCTTGACGAACTCCTTGAGTTGTGTGAGGAATTAAAGCGCAAGTAATTCCAATTTCTTCTTCGTTAAAAATTAATTTTTCAGGATCGCGCAATTGAAAAGCAACGCCAATAACTGTAGCATAAGCACCAAGAGTGATATAGCGTTTGTTCCAGTTAAGGCGAATTTTAATTTCTCCTTTTTCGTCTTTAAATAAAACGCCGTTAGAAATGATTGAAGTGGCGTCAGAACCTGCGGTTGGTTCAGTCAAAGCAAAGCAAGGCAAATCACGACCATCAGCAAGACGCGGCAAATAGTGGTCGCGTTGTGATTTTGTTCCATAATGCAAAAGTAATTCAGCAGGCCCAAGTGAGTTTGGAACCATGGCAGTAATGGCTAAAGGAACAGAGCGTGAAGCAAGTTTTTGTATTACGCAGCTATGTGCATAAGCAGAAAATGCCAGTCCGCCAAATTCTTTTGGAATAATCATGCCAAAGAATTTTTTATCGCGTAAAAATTGCCAAACATTTTCAGGCAAATCGCGTAAGTGCTGAACATCATAGTCAGAACAAATTTTGCAAAGTTCTTCAACTTCATTATCCATGAATGATTGCTCTTCGGTGGTAAGCTTTGGATATTTGCGTGAGAAGATCCATTTAAAATCTGGACGACCAGAAAATAATTGACCATCAACCCAAACAGTTCCAGAGGTGAGGGCGATTTTCTCGGTTTCGGAAATTTTTGGTAAAAGACCAAGTTTTTTGATTAAAGAAATAATGTTTCTAGTAATTACAACTCGGCGTAGAAACGGAACAGATAAGAAAGTGGCAATAAATGCGTAAGTTCCCCAGAACACTTGTCCTAAATCGCATTTGATGAAATATAAAGTTAGAATGAATAGATAAGAAAAAATCGAGAATCTTTTGTAAGCATAAATCAATAAAATCAAAAACACAGCCAAGCCAAAATGAGGAATTTGGTTTAACAAGAATATAGTTTTTTCTAAATATAAAACTGGGTCAAATTCTGTCATAAGTATTTATAATTGATTTAATATACGGTTCTTCAATTCGTAATTTCTAATTTAGTCATTATTTTTTACTATCAACTCACAAACTGCTCGCACTAATCCACGAATTTGGTTAATATAAGAAGCACGTTCATTAGCTGAAATTGCGCCACGAGCATCAAGCAAATTCAAAATATGACTCGCTTTTAAAGCTTGCTCATAGGCTGGAATTGGTAAATTATTTTTAGTTAAATTTTCAGATTGTTGTTTGCTTTCAGAAAAATTTCTAAACAAGGTTTCAATGTTAGTTTGTTCTAAAATGAAAGACGAATTTTCTATTTCGCTTTGTTTAAAAACATCGCCATAAGTGATTTTGTCATTTCCCGTTTTGCCGTTCCAATTGATGTCAAAAATTGAATCAACGCCTTGAATATGCATTACAATTCTTTCTAAACCGTAAGTTATTTCACCTGCAATAATTTCGCATTCAATGCCACCAACTTGTTGCATGTAAGTAAATTGTGTTACTTCCATGCCATTAAACCAAACTTCCCATCCTAAACCAGAAGCACCAACTGAAGGATTTTCCCAATCATCTTCAACAAAACGCACATCATTTTTTTTGG
>CAYWVI010000020.1:0-24776 GCA_964461905.1 uncultured Rhizobium sp.
CGACCCTCAGAACCACAACCTGATGCTCTAACCAACTGAGCTACGCCTGCCATAATTATTTCTTATCTCAAAACGAGCGACGCAAGTTAAGAACCGATCCTCTTTTGTCAAGGAGTAACAATTACTAAATTTTATCTTGCAGCTACTGGGTTTTTAGCAGTATTAGTTTTGAGATTATTTACTGCCGAAGGTTTATTTTCTTTTTTATCATCTTCCAAAGATCCAACCCCAGCTCCAGAAAGCGCATTTTTTAAATTTTTCAATGCCACCTTTTCTTCTTCTAATTTCTGCTCAGTTTCAAAATCAATTTTTGCCGCTGCCTTGCCAGCATTTGTAGAAGGTGGATTTTTATATTCTTGACGAATTTTCTCTCTTTCTTTTTTATACTCCTCAGCTGCCTTATTAACATCTATCAACTGATTAGCTGTTTTTTCTTTTGCTTTTGGCTCTTTTTCAGTAATCTTCCAAAACAAATATGCCACCGCTAATCCAACTGGCCCACCTAATGCACCACTTATTGCTAAGGCAGTAAAATCAGCAAGTATCACTGCACCAGCAGCTCTAGGAATTTTATTTGTTGCTACATCATAAGATCCATCTTTTAACCTTTTCCACAAACTCTCTTTTTTAGCAGGCTTCTTTACTTCTTCTGTTTGTAATTTTTTTAAATCGTCTTTTTTTTCAGTCGGTTCTTTTTTTTCTTCTTGGCGTTTTTTATTTTTCTCTTCTTCTTCCTTAATTTCTTGCTGCTGTTTTTGATTTTTTATTTCTTCAGCTTCTGTTTGTTGTTTTTGTTTTAGTTCATCAGCAACTTTATTATTATCATTTGGCTTTTGTTCTTGTGATTCATTTTCTTTTTCTAATTTTTGATTATCTTCTGTGGTTTGATCAACCTCTACTTTGATTTCATCAATAGAAATTTCAGACTTTATTTCTTGAGCTTCATTCTCTTGTTCCAAAATCTGATTATCTTCTATAACTACTTCATCTGTATTTTCATCAGCAGAAATTTCTGATTTTATTTCGCTTTGATCTTCTTTTTCAATTTCTGGTTCGAGCTCATTATTAACCTCTGCACTAAAAGAATTTTCAAAAGCCTCACCAATATCGTCAAATAAATTCTTATCAGAAATCTCGTCTCTTATTTCTGAAACACCTTCTAATATTGCTTGCGCTGTATCAAAAGTATCACGATTGTTATTAGCTAGAAACTGAAAACCATCAACTAATTTGTCCAGTGCTTTTAACTCAGAATCACCAGCATTTATTAACCTTTCTGCAATTTTAGAAAAAACTAATAATGCAGAATCATTAGTGCTATTCTTAACATCTTTTATTTTTTGTAATTTTGCTTCAACATCATCTTTTTGGATAATACTTCTTAAGCCCACAAATTTACTTTTTGCATCAGGATCAATTTTGATCTCTGTCATTAATTGCTTAGCTACATGTTCGATTACCTTATCTTCCGGAACTTCAAAGCCTTTGCTTAAATCTTTTTTCAGTTGCTCAGATTGCTCTTTTGTGATGTTATTTTTATTAAGAAAACCCTTGGGATTATTATCTTCTCCCCCTTCTTCATTCTTAGGATTTGAATCTGCTTTATTGCTTTTATTCTCTTCGGAGTTTGATACAGGATTTTTATTGGGATCTAAATCATCATTATTATTATTTTCTTTCTCACTATTATCATCTTCGGGAGGAAAATTGGACTCACTGCCTTTATTCACTTTCGATTTCAGTGTAAGCTTTTCATCGCGAGATGAATCATTAATTTCATCCTTATCTTTCGTCTCCTCATGGATTGAATCGGATCCATTGTTTTTTGTGTCTTCAAGAGAAAAATTAGAGTTGGCGACGAGTGATTTTGGATTTAAATTATTACTTTCGTTAATCTTATCATTATTTCCTTTTTCTAAATAATCTTCTGAATTTCTTGAATCTGGTTTATTGATTTTATTCTCTTTGGAGTTCAACAGAGCACCTTTATACGCTTCGTAGATGTCAAAATTAATAGAGAGTCTTTTTGCTGCTACATCGTAAATATTATCATTACCAATATTTTTTTCATCTTTAGATCTAATTTTACGCCAGAATCCAGAATCTTCATCTTTAATACAAATTGAAAATGAGTTATTAGATTTATCACTCTTTGCAGCGAATGCATTTATCCCGATGAGATATTCCTTGTCATCATAAGTAAATTTTAACCCCCACCAATTCATGTCATATTCATATAAACTAGCTGGCTCATCATCTAAACTAGCTGGCTCTTCTATAGACAGATCTCCATGATCAGGATTTTCAATCAGTTTGAGATTCGTGATGCATTTGATAAGAGCTACCTTTTCAGGATATGCATCAGAAGTGTTGTCAAATTCCCCTAGTTTTTCACTCATCTTCTCAAGCATATGTCTATTATCTAGAATCTTTCTAAACTCATTTTTCACCTTGCTTAAGATGTCTCCTTCACTTTTTGCTTCAAAAGGAGTACCAGATGTTCTTTCAAATAAAATCTCTTTCGCTTTATCTTTATCTTTTTCTCCAGAAAACATACTTTTGAAAGCAGATAAAAATCCTCCTTTCTTAACAGGATTTATTTCTTTTAATTCAAAACGATCTTTACCATTTTCACTTTCAATTATGGCAAAAATTCCTTTTTTTTCATCTTCTGGAGATGCTTTTTTTATATTTAAATTTATTGCACTGGATTCAGATGATTGATTCAGAATTACATCTATTTTTTGTATTTTAAATTCTGGAGTTTTTCCTTCTTCTTCATTGGAATTGGTGTCATAAATTTTGAACAAGTTATAGGTTACATCTCTTAATGAAGTATTTTCGTCATATTTAATTTTTTCTTTTCCTGTAGCATTAATTGACCCATCATATTTCTCGATCATCCCACTTTCATCAAAAATTCTATTAGCATCTACTGCATTCGAAATAGAATTCTTTTTGTCTTCATTATTAAAGGAATCATCATCAATTTTATCCTTTTTTTGCGAGCTAGGATTTACATTTTTAGAATCTGGATTCTCACTAATGGAGTTAGCTTCTTTCTCAGAAGAACGAGACAATTTATCAAGTTTTAATTTTATCTGATCTGCAATGTCACCATAATTTCTGCTATCAAGCGTAACTCCAAAAGACTTTTCTAAGCGTCTTATTACTCCTGTTACTCCTACGATGATTCCTTTATTCTTATGTAGATGTTCAAGAAAACCAGTCAGTTCATTTTTGTCAAATTTTAAACCAATCTTCATTAAATCAGAAGCAATTTCTGGCTTTTTAGTAGTAAGGGCAAAGATGACAGGTGACGTTTTATAATTAACTCGTTCCGAATATGAAGGATAATCGATATTTTCTTTTCTTTCTGCTATAAACTTAAATAGATCATTTTTATAACTCTCACTATGTTCGTTATCCACATCCGCCAAATCAGATAACAAGAGTGCAAAAAAAGATTCCCTACCATCTTGAAACTGCAACGGTAACAAATTCCAAACTAACCGCTTTCTACTCTCTTCAAAAATCCCAAAATAACTTTCGCTATTAAGAAGAGAAAAAGAATCATTTATTTCATTCCAAACTACCTTCTCAAAATCCTTATGTTTCGCGTTAAGTTTAATATGATCTTCGTGACTATATTGATTTAGGTATTTTGCTATTGCTTTACGTACATCTTCATCAGAATTTTTGCGATCCTTAATATAGTCAGTAATTTCTTTTGCAGCTTTGACCCAAGGTTGGTCATTATAAATAACTGGAACGCCTCTTGACATTGTATATATTCCCCTAATTTATTTTTAACATATCACATCAAAGCATAAACCAAATTGGTGGGTGGTAGAAGACTCGAACTTCCGACCTCTACGATGTCAACGTAACGCTCTAACCAACTGAGCTAACCACCCAAAAGAAATACACTCAAAGAAACTCGATCTAATCATCTTCCCCTTGAGTTAGGATAATTAGATCGAGTTTCTTAAAACGTTATTCAAATTTACTTATCGCCCCAAGAAAAATTTGCAGATTTTAGATTTTCGTCACACTAAAAATCATAAAATCTTTAGTCAATTTTAAAACTTCATGAAAAAAGCAATTATTCTTCTCAGCGGTGGACTTGATTCAGCAACCGTTTTGGCAATCGCCAAAAATTTAAATTTCGAAACTTATGCTTTAAGTTTTTCTTACGGACAGCGACATGAAATTGAATTAGAGTCAGCAAAAAAAATAGCTCAACAACTCGAAGCAAAAGAACATAAAATTGCCAAAATAGATTTGCGAATCTTTGGAAATTCTGCTCTAACCTCAGAAATTGCAGTTCCAAAAGATCGCGATGTTTCTGATTTTAAAGAAATTCCCGTCACTTACGTTCCAGCGCGAAATACAATATTTTTATCTTACGCCCTCGCCTACGCCGAAGTTGTTGGAGCTTTCGATATTTTTATTGGAGTTAATGCAGTTGATTATAGCGGTTATCCAGATTGTCGACCAGAGTTTATTGAAACTTTTCAAAAATTAGCTGACCTTGCAACAGCCGCTGGAGTTGAGAATCAAGGACGTTTTAAAATTCAATCGCCATTAATAAAAATGACAAAATCTGAAATTATCAAAAAAGGAATTGAGCTCAATGTTGACTATTCTCAAACTCATTCCTGCTACGATCCAATTATAAAAAAAGATCAGATTATTTCCTGCGGACATTGCGACTCTTGCAAGCTAAGAATTGAAGGATTTAAAGCTGCAAAAATTAGTGATCCTTTGATTTATGAAAAATAATTAAGACTTATTTTTGAATATTATGGCACTTTTATAAATCAAAATTTCGACGAAGAGTTTGATTTATAACAGTGCCATTATTGGTTTTTTGATACCACTAAATATCCGCGATAGGTTTTGTTGTCTTTTGTGTTCATTGCTTCAATTAATTTTGAGACTTCCACCCAATACCACTGATTTTTGTGTAAAGCCACATCCAAAACTAAAACCGAATCACTCTCTTCATCAAAAGCAACAATTGGAGAAATATGTCCACGGGTGTTTTTTTCGAGTAACTTGCCATCAAAATTCGCAATTAAAAAAGCCAACTTCTCATTTAATACATTTCTTAAAACCTGACGAAACTTTTCTTTGGTTACTTCGTCACTTTTTTTGACATAAGTTAGATTTACCTTCAAATCATGAATTTTTAGCATTTTTGTAAAATCACCCAAACTTAAACCCGGATCAAAATTTTTACTCCCATCAACTGACTCTTTAAGTTCAATAATACTGCGTTTTTTAACTTTTTCAGTTTCTTCATTAAAAAAACCTTTTTGACTATAAAGTGGATAAGAAATTGCTTCACCTTCTGGTTTTAAAACTTCACCTTCTTTTTGGCTTAAAATATTTCCATATTCCAAAGCATTCCGAATTATTGTTGCGGTTGCAATACTACAAAACAGAGGATTTTCTTGTGGTTGGTAAAAATTTACCAATTGATAAAAATCAGTTTTAAATTCGCTTCGTTCTAATTTTATTAAACCTTCATCACTGTTCCAAATTTCGGCTTGTGAATTTTCAACTAAAACAAAAAATGAAAATAATATTAGTACAACTTTTTTTAGCATAAAATGGCTGAGGTTTTAGAAATAAAAGACAAATGCGATTCTGATTTAATTAATTTAATTGAAAAATTTCTACGTTTTTTAACTGCAGAAAAAAAATATTCCAATCACACAATTAACTCTTATCGAATCGATATTTTTCACTTTTTTGATTTTCTTTTTAGAGTCAAAGCAAAAACTATCACAATCAATGATGCTGAAAATTTAACAGTTTATGATTTTAGAAAATGGCTTGCAGAAAGGTTGCCCAATCATGTTAATTCTTCTAACGCCCGAGCTCTTGCATCTTTACGATCAATGATGCGCTTCTTTCACCAAAATAATCTGTTAAAAAATCAAGAAATTAGCAAAATAAAAACGCCAAAAATAGCAAAACCAATTCCCAAATCAGTTGATCAAATTGATATTGAAAAAATCTTTAGCGAAATTGCCAATATTCATAAAAGTGAATGGAAAGCAAAACGAGATGTTGCTCTATTAACCTTAATATATGGATGTGGTTTGCGTATTTCAGAAAGTCTTTCGGTTACGAAAAATGATTTGGAAAATTCTCAAACTTTGATTGTTAGTGGCAAAGGTAAAAAACAACGCATGGTTCCACTTTTAGAAATTATTAGAAAACGCATTGACGAATATTTAGCAATTTGCCCTTTTTTAATAAATTCTAAACAACCAATTTTTTTAGGCTCTAAAGGCAAAACCTACAGCAGACAAGAATTTGCTATGTTAATTCAGAAAATACGCCGCAATTTAAATTTATCTAAAAACATAACTCCGCACTCTTTTCGTCACTCTTTTGCAACTCATCTTTTAGAAGCAGGAGGTGATTTACGCACCATTCAAGAATTGCTTGGACATGAAAGTCTTTCAACAACACAACGTTACACTAAAATTGACAAAGCTCGACTGCTTAATGTTTACGAAAAATTTTCTCCCAGAAAATAAAATTTTAAAAAATTAATTTCTTCAAAATTGACATTGCCAATTCGCTAAATAAATTGCCCATTATTCCTAAATTTTTTCCTAAAATTTCTCTTTATAAAAAACCTCATGGAACAAATTTTTCCTCAGGTTGTCGATTTACTGCTGAATTTAGTATTGCCGACACTTGGATATATTCTTCTTATCGCTTTACCTCTTCTTGGCGCAGTTGCTTATCTTACTTTAATGGAAAGAAAAGTAATAGCTGCAATGCAACTTCGCAAAGGTCCAAATGTTGTTGGTCCTTTCGGTTTATTACAACCTTTGGCAGATGGTTTAAAACTTATGCTAAAAGAAGTAATTATTCCAAATAGTGCGAACAAAGCCTTGTTTTTACTGGCTCCAGTTATCACTTTTGTTTTAGCATTAATTGGCTGGGCAGTAATTCCATTTTCTGAAAAAATGGTTCTTGCTGATATAAATATTGGTGTCACTTATCTACTTGCCACGTCATCTCTTGGTGTTTATGGAATTATAATTTCTGGTTGGGCAAGTAATTCTAAATATGCATTTTTAGGAGCAATTCGTTCTTCAGCACAAATGATCTCTTACGAAGTTTCAATTGGTTTAATTATTATTTCTGTAGTTCTCTTAGTTGGATCTTTGAACCTTTCTGATATTGTTTTAGCTCAAAAATCTCATTGGTTTGTTTTGCCTTGTTTTCCAATGTTTATTTTATTTTTTATTTCCGCTCTTGCTGAAACAAATCGTTTACCTTTCGACTTACCAGAAGCTGAATCTGAGTTAGTTGCTGGCTATAACGTTGAATATAGCTCAATGCCATTTTCAATGTTTTTTCTTGGTGAATATGCCAACATGATTTTAATTTCAGCTTTTGCTACCATCCTATTTCTTGGCGGCTGGTTACCTCCTTTTGATATCGAAATTCTTAATGCAATTCCGGGTTTAATTTGGTTTGTTGCTAAAATTTTCTTTCTACTTTTTTGTTTTATTTGGGTTCGCGCAACATTACCAAGATATCGCTACGATCAATTAATGAGATTAGGTTGGAAGGTTTTCTTGCCATTTTCTTTAGCATGGGTTGTTGGCACTGCCGCCTTTGTAGTTTATTTTCAATAAATCATGAAACTTTTAAAAAACGCTTATTCATTTTTACTTAGAGAAATTGTTATTGGTCACGCATTAACCTTACGCTATTTTTTTAAGAAAAAAGTTACCCTAAACTACCCTTACGAAAAAAGCCCAATCAGCCCAAGATTTCGTGGTGAACATGCTTTGCGTCGTTATCCAAATGGCGAAGAACGTTGCATTGCTTGCAAACTTTGTGAAGCAATTTGCCCAGCTCAAGCAATTACAATCGAAGCCGAAGAAAGAGCCGACGGATCACGCCGCACTACAAAATATGATATTGATATGTTAAAATGTATTTACTGCGGATTATGCCAAGAAGCATGCCCTGTAGATGCAATTGTTGAAAGTCCAAATTTTGAATTTTCAACCGAAACAAGAGAAGAACTTTATTACAATAAAGAAAAACTCTTGGCAAATGGCGAACGCTACGAATACGCGCTTCGTCAAAATATTCAATCCGACGCTAAACATCGTTAAACATGAATTTTACACTCGATCTTTTTTATATTTTTTCTTTTGTTTTAGTTGCATCATCTCTTGTTGTAATTAGTGCCAAAAACTCGGTTCATTCTGTAATGTTTCTGGTTTTGTGTTTTTTTAACGCTGCTGGACTCTTTATTTTGCTTGGAGCCGAATTCTTAGCAATGCTACTAATTGTTGTTTATGTTGGCGCAATTGCAGTTTTATTTTTGTTTGTTGTAATGATGCTCAACGTCGATTTGCAAGATACAAAACACAAAATAAATCGTCATTTACCGATCATGATTATGATCGGCGTTTTAATGTTAGTTGAAATTATTTTAATCACTAAATTTTCAACAATTAAATTCTACGATATAAAAACCCTCTTCCCAACACCAAATGACATTAACAACACCAAAGCAATTGGTAATGTTCTTTATACTGATTTCATACTTCCATTCCAACTTAGCGGATGCATACTTTTTGTAGCCATGATTGGCGCAATTGTTCTGACTTTAAAAGATGAAACACGCTTTATCAGAAAACAAAATATTGGTCATCAAGTTGCGCGTAACAAAGCAAATTCTTTAGAAATAGTTAAAATAAAATCTGGCGAGGGGATCGATTTATAATTATGAACGGACTTGAATTACATCACTTTATCACTCTTTCAGCAATTTTATTTTGCATTGGAATTAGTGGAATTTTCTTAAATCGTAAAAACGTAATTTCTTTGCTTATGTCAATTGAGATTATGCTTCTTTCAATCAATATAAACTTTGTTGCTTTCTCAGCTTTTTTAAATGATTTACTTGGTCAAATATTTGCCATCTTTGTACTTACTGTTGCTGGAGCTGAAGCGGCTATTGGTTTGGCAATTTTAGTAATTTATTTTCATAATCGTAAAAATATTGAGATCGAAAATATCTCATCAATGAAAGGCTAATGAAATCGCCGCAAATTAATAGTTTTACCAAGTTATTAATCGTCTTCATTTTTCTGCCACTTTTTTCATTTGCACAAGATCCTTGCGTGGTTACGCAAGAACTTACTGATATTGTTTTAACTGAAGTTTCTAACAAAAATCCTGAAGCTGTTAAAGGTTTGCATAATTGTTTAAAGTTCAACCACGCGCTTATTTTGAAAGCGACAATCATTGATCCATCTCAATTTCAATATGCCGCTGATCCTCTAAAAGGAGATGAAAGTTTTTTAAGAAGAGTAATTAAAGTTAGCCCTCAAGCCTTAGAATATGCTTCAAAAGAATTGCGCAGTAACGCTGATTTCATGGAAAGCTCAACTTATGTCAGTCGAGAATCTTTAAAATATGCCAATCCAGTTTTAACTGATAATAAGCTTTTCATGCGTCGCATGATTAAAATTGATTCTCTCAATTACAAATATGCTTCCAAAAGATTAAGAGAATTACCTGAATTTGCTAAAATTGCTCTGAGCGACGATGGATTATTATTAGAATTTGCACCTGAAGAAATTAAAAATGACCCTGAATTTGTAAGAATTGCAACAAAATCAAATCAAACAGCAATCAAATTTGCTTCTGAAGAATTACAACAAAAAAAAGAATTTCAATTCATTGAAAAGAAATTCTCTATGATAAATCAAAGCGATTTAGAAAAATTCTTACAAGAAAACTACGTTACAAAAACAAAAGACAAGAACCTATTATTTAGCATAACCAATAAGGCAAAAAACTTCCCAGATAATCAAATAATTGATCGAAACTATATCACAAAATGGCAAGGAGATCTACGTTTGGTTGATGAGACAATTAACAAAGAACTGCGCCTAACCACAGCAACTAGTAGAAACTATCAAAACCCTTGGAAAGAAGATTTTAAAGAACATCCAGAAATTATACAAAAAATCGAAAAATTTCTAACAAGCCATAATATCGACCAAAATGCCATTGAACAACTTCTAACAACATTTTTTTGGAAAATAAAAGATCACCCAAAAACATTTGCTTTTAATTTGTATTTACTACGAAACAGCAATGACAAAGACTTTGGAGCAGCATTTGCAAATGTTACTTCTCTAACTGCAATTGTTCAAAAACAAAAAACTAAATGGGAAATGACTGTTGTTGAGGTTCTATTTGACAAAGAAATAAAAACTGAAGTTAGTTATGAAAGTGGTCATAGAAAATATGTTCTTTGGGATCTTTACAAAACAAACAAAAAAGATTCTAAACCAAAAATACTTTTTAAAGTTGAAGATCGCTTTAAAGAATATTTTGAATTATTCGAAGAACAAAGCGGTGGTAAATATAAAATGACTCATCGTTTTGAACCAAAAATCTAACACAACAAAATCAAAATTTTTATTTGACAAAAAACTATTTTCTTTATTTTCTCTTCCTCAAAGAGACACACTTGTTCGGTCTTTAGAAATTCTTTACTTCATACCTCCAATCAAAATTTATAATTTATGAAAAACAATAACCGCAAAAGCGCGTTTTCTTTAATCGAAATCTCCATTGTAATCATAATTATAGGTATTCTTGTTGCAGGCGTTACACAAAGCAGCCGCCTACTTTCTCAAGCAAAAATTAGCAGTGCTAGAAGCATGACTCAAAGCTCTCCTGTTACTTCAGTTAAAGGCATTTCTTTATGGATTGAATCAACTTCTGAAAATAGCTTCCAAACTTCTGAACTTGACGATGGAACAGTAGTAACAACTTGGAAAGATATTAACCCTCAAACAATTACTAAGGCTGATCTTAGTTCTTCTGGTTCTCCAAAATATAAAACCAATATCATTAATGGTCTTCCTGCAGTTTTATTTACTGCCGCAACTCCAGATTTTTTCTCAACCGCAAATTTTTCAAATTTATCTTCTGGATCTACTGTTTTTGCAGTTGTAAAACTTCCATCAACTTTAGCTGCTCAAGGAATTATTAGCAAAAGAACTGCTGGCACCGCTGCTAATATAAATCTTGAACTTGCAACTACAACTACCACTGGTTGGAACTATTCAGATGGTGCTGCCACCTACAATCTAACTGCAGGCTCAGCTCCAACTGCTGCCTCTGGATCTTATGTATTATCTGTAGTTTATAACTCAGCTTCTTCTAGTAGTACAACCTCTACAGCAACTGGTATTCACTTTTTTCAAAATGGAGCTACCTCTCCTTTTAGTGCAAATAGCATTACAACAACTGGCTCTCCAAACACTTCAGTTACTGATAACTTATTTGTTGGTAAATCTGGTTTAACTGCTACTCCAGCTCCATTTGGTGGATATATTGGCGAAATAATCATTTTTGATCGCTCTCTTAAAAAAGAAGAAAGACAATCAATTGAGTCTTACCTTGGTAAAAAATGGGGTATTGCTGTTACTGCTGCTTCTTACTAATTAATTAGTAAAACCACTCAAATTAAAAAACCTCGGATGAAATTTTCATCCGAGGTTTTTTTGTGTCATAAATCAAATCATAAAAGTCCATTTTCTTTAAAACTGAAATACCCAACATCTGAAATAATAATGTGATCAATCACCTTTATTTCTAAACCTCTTAAACTCATTATAATTTCCTTTGTCACTGAAATATCGGCAGCAGATGCCCTCAACTCTCCACTGGGATGATTGTGAAATAAAATCACTGATTCCGCTGATAATAGTAATGCTTTTTTGGCAATTGTTTTTGAACTAACAACCACATTGTCATTTTCACCAATTGCAACTAATTCATCTTCGATTAACTGATGTTTTTTATCCAAAAAAAGCACTCGAAAAACTTCATGATTCAAACCTTTTAAAGCAGCAGAAACATAGTCTAAAACCAATTGCCAATTATTGAGGATTGGTTTGTTTTTAGCCTGAATTTTCAAAACTTTTTGTATAATTCTTGAAATAACTTTGATTTGTACAATTGAAGCCTCTCCCACTCCATCAACCATTTTAAGCATTTCAATATCAGCATTAATAACAGAAGAAATATTTTCAAACTTTGCTAATAATTTTTTAGCTATTGGTTTTGTATCTTGGCGAGGATTTGCAGCAAAAAGTAAAATTTCTAATAATTCATAATCGTGTAATTCTTCACCTAAAGAATTTAGAAATTTTTTTCTAACTCTTGCTCTGTGGCCTATATAATCTGGTGTTTTGGTCATGATTTTTAGTTTAAATCTTTTGGTAAAATTTTATCTGTAGCAAAATTCTTAACTCCCAGATTTTGCAATTCTTTTAATCTTTTTAGATCATTTACTGTCCAAGCGAAAAAATTTATATCTGAAAATTTTTGAACTAAATTCTGATTTATCAATTCGTGAAAAGTTGATAAAAATTTAATTTTTCTTTTTGTTAAAAACTGTCGTAATTCATTAATTTCTTTTTCACTATCAAGCCTTTCGCAAACTGCAATTAATTGAACATCTTCACCAAAAACATTACGAATAATTTCAAAAATTTCTGCCGCCAAAATATAATCTGTAATAAATGGCGCAAAGTAAAATCTCTTCAGATCAATTTTGCACTCTTCAATTTTATTTCTAACCAGAAGCAAAACTTTGCGAGCATTTTCTCGACTAAGATTTTTAAAATCTAACCAATAAAAAAACTCATTTTGAAAAACTAAATAATCAGAAAAATTTGGTAAATTTTTTATCTCATTCTCCTTTGGTTCATCATGCTTTAAAACTAACTTTCCTTCGAAAAACCAAATATCAAATTCAACTGCCACAAAACCTTTTTCTTTGGCTTGATTAAGGCTTGTAATTGTGTTTTGCTGCAGTTTATTTTCAGCAAATCCGCGATGAGCAAATAATCTGATCATTTTATGAAAGAAAAATTTATTATTATTGAAACCACCTGCCCTAATTTACAAAATGCAAAAAAACTATCCTTGGAAATTTTAACACAAAATTTAGCAGCTTGTGTTCACTTTGTTGAAATTAAAAGCAGTTATTTATGGAACAAAAAAATTGTCGGTGAAAAAGAAATTTTAGTTAGAATTAAAAGCAAAAAATCTCTATTTTTTGATTTAGAAAAAACTATCAAAAACCTTCACAGTTATGAGATTCCACAAATCATTGTTTTGGACATTAAACAAGGCTCAAAATCTTATTTAAACTGGCTAGAATCGAACCTAAAGAAAACCAAATAAAACTGGCATAATAAGTTTTAAAAATTCTATTATCCAAGCATCACCAAAATTTTAGAATCACCACAAAATTTAAAATCACCACGAACTTTAAAAACCAAAGAATTTTACAATATTTCTCGAAACAGATATTTTCTATTTACAAAATGTTACCCGTAAAAAATTACAATAAGACTGTTTATTTACCTTAGAAAATAGCTGTTTCTTCAAAACTTATACTTTTAAGAAACAATGACTAAAACAATTTTAATTGACGCAGCACACCGCGAGGAAACTCGCATTGCTGTTTTGCAAGACGGCATATTGCAAGACTTTGATCGCGAAGCAATTGCCATAAAACAAATCAAAGGCAACATTTACTTATCAAAAGTTGTAAGAATTGAACCCTCACTGCAAGCCGCTTTTGTGGATTATGGCTCAGATCGTCACGGATTTTTACCATTTGCAGATATTCATCCTGACTATTATCAAATTTCTGAAGTAGAAAGACAAAAACTTCGCGAAATCAATCAACCAATAAAACAAAATGATGAAGATGACTCTGTAGCAACTCATCAAAATCAACGCCCACAAAATCCAAATCAAGATTCCTTAGAAGATGAAAATAATAGTGAGTCAATCACTACTGGATCTTACTCAGTTGAAGATGAAACTGGTGGATATCGCGGCAATATTCACAACATTTACAAACGTTATAATATCCAAGATGTTATAAAACCGGGTCAGCTAATTCTTGTTCAATGCGCCAAAGAAGAACGCGGAAATAAAGGTGCTTCAATGACCACCTATATTTCAATTGCTGGAAAATATAGCGTTTTAATGGCTAACACACCAAATAAAGGCGGAGTTTCAAAAAAAGTTGATAATTTTCGCGATCGAAAACTTCTAAAATCTGTTTTAAATGAATTAAATATTCCAACTGATAGATCGGTAATTATTAGAACTGCAGGCGTTGGAAAAAAACCCGAAGAAATAAAACGTGATTATGATTATCTAGCTAGATTGTGGGACAGCATTAAAGAAGCTTCTAATTCTTCTAAAACCCCAACTTTTATTCACGCTGAAGATGACGTTATAAAAAGATGCATTCGCGACGTTTATAATGAACAAGTAAGCGAAGTAATTGTTGAAGGAAATGACGCATTTGAAACTGTTATAAATTTTGTGAAGCTTACAATGCCTAGCAATAGCCATAATGTAATGCTTCATGAAGAACGTATTCCAATATTTAACAAATATCGTGTTGAACAGCAGATTTCTGCCCTTTATGAAAAACAAATTCATCTACCTTCAGGCGGTTCAATCGTAATTGATCATACTGAAGCTTTGGTTGCAATTGACGTAAACTCTGGTCGCTCAACAAAAGAAAATAACGTTGAAGAAACTGCGGTTACAACAAACCTAGAAGCAGTTAGAGAAATTGCCAAACAACTGCGTTTACGTGATCTTGCTGGTCTTGTTGTGATTGATTTTATCGACATGTACGACCAAAAACATCGTCGTAATGTTGAAAGAGCTTTACGTGATGAATTGCAAAATGATCGTGCTCGAATTCAACTTGGTCGTATCAGCGTTTTTGGATTGTTAGAAATGTCTCGCCAAAGACTTGGAGCCAGTTTCTTTGAAACAATAACTGAACCTTGTAAACATTGCAGCGGAACTGGATATGTTCGTTCAGTTGAAATTTTAGCGGTAAGTATTTTGCGCTCTATCAGACATACTTGTGCAGACAAACAAGCTGGTGTTATTTATGTATATACCAGCCCAGAAACAATTGCCTACATGATGAATTTCAAAAAGGCTGAAATTCTTTCTACCGAAAAAAACTACGACATTCATATTTTCATGCATCCTAGCGATGACGTTGGAAGCCATGGCTTTACAATAAAAAAACGCAAAAACCTTTCAGATGAAGAAAGACGCGAGATTGAAATGCCTGTTGCAACTGGAAAAGTTAATCAACTTGGTTTAGAAAAAAGCTATTTTGAAAACTACTCTAATGACGATTCTGAAGATAATAGCGATCGAAATAATTATAAAAAGAATCGCAATAATTTTAGAAAAAATAATCGTCGCGACAGAAGAAAATTTGATCAACGCAATAATCAAAAGAAATCTTTATTACGATCGGTTTTTTCTATTTTTTCTAAGTAGTTCTTCTAGTTGAAATAAAAAAATGGCGTGTTTTGCAACTTGCAAAACACGCCATTTTTGTTTAATTAAGCATCTGTAAATAAGGCTAGATGGAGTTTATAATTTTCTGTCCACGGTTCATATTTTTTTAGATTATGAAAGAAACATAAAACTCTAACAATTTGTTTATTTTTGCATGAACGTGAGGAGATCTACAAAAATTATCTCGAGCAAATTTTAACAAAATTTTGTAGCTATTTTTTATGTTTTGAAGTGCAACTGTGATATTAAATTTTGAGTAGATCAGTAATCATCAGTAAGATAGAACCTATATAAGCAATCGAAAGTAGCAAAACAAAGAAAGCAACAAACTCAACGTGAAATATTGATGTTAATTTTACGCCAGAAAACTTTACTGAAAAAATCATAAATCCACTCACAAACAACACCATCGAATAGATAAAAGCAAAAAACCCACTATCAAAAAAATCAGCAAGAAAAAACAAGCCGTAAAGAAAAATTATCGGTACTAAAAAATTTATCAGAGCTGAAAGTATTGGATCATTCTTCATAAATTTATCACTCTTTAATGTAATCAGTATATTGGAGCTCTATATTGAAATTTTAATTAGAGATTAGTTATTTTTCATTTCAAATGACTCTAAGTATTTACAACAAAAAACCTCGCCACTTTTTAAAGTGACGAGGTTTTTTTAAACTCATTATTCAAACCAGATTATGAGTTAACATCAACTTGGTAAGAAAGAGCGCAAGATTTTGTTGTATTAGTAGTGTTGTAAAGAGCAGCAGAAACTGATGCACCGTAATAACAAACTGTTGAACTAGAAGTGGCTGCAGCAGAAGGAATTGATGATAATGTAGGGTTTAAACCTTTTACTTTTCCTGTAGCTGGAGAACCATCATCAATTTTAGCATCTATTGAAAGAGCATCAGATGCAGTAATTGCAGCACTAGAAACGTTTGTACCGCTAACAAGTGAGTTATGTGAAGTTGTTGTTGCACTTGTAGTAGTTGAACCAGTTCCAACAACACCAGAAAGAACCACAACATTCTGAGAATTAGCTTCACCAGTAAAAGGAGAAGTTGTTGTATAAGATATATCTCTATAATCAAAGTTCCAACCAGAAGCTTTAATTTTTGAAGAAGGAGCGTTAGTACCAAATATTGGAGAAGTTGAGGCTGCTATAGGGGTAGTAAAAGTTGACGGAAGGTCAACCGCGCCAATTGATTTTAAAGCCGCCCAAGCATTAGAGCTCTCTGCTCCAGCAGCAGTTGCAGCTGCGTTATATTCAATTTTAGAATTACTGTTACCTGCAAGAGCAATCCCTACAGCATTGTTATAATCACCAGGAAGAGCATTAAATTGACTATAAAAAGCATTTACCGCAACTGCATAACCTCTAGCTTCACCCATTACAGAACGAAGTTCTGAACTTTTGATCAAGCTTGCACCGCCGGTGATACCAGCAATTAGCAAACCGATAACGATCAAAACGATCGATAACTCAATCAACGAGAACGCTGATTTCTTCTTAGAAAAAGTTTTTTTCATATTTAGAAATTTATTTATTATTTATTAAGGCAGAAACGATAAATCTTTTAAGTGATTTGTTTAGACTAGTTATTTGACGGTTTTTTCTATGTCAAATTTTTTTTCGTATGATTTTTTTTTAAAGAAAATAGGAACAATTTGACACAAAAAACCAAAGCTAAATTTTAGATAAATTCAATTTTTAAAACTTCATAATTAATCACTCCACCGGGAGTTTTTATTTCTACATCATCGCCAACCTGCTTAGAAATTAAAGCACGTGCAACTGGCGATATACTTGAGATTAAACCTTCATCAATATTTGCTTCAAACTCACTAACAATTTTATAGGTTACTTTTTTTTCATTATCCAAATTTTCTAAAGTAACAGTTGCACCAAAAATAATTTTATCTCCAGAAAGTTTAGCAATATCGATAACTTCTGCTCGCAAGAATTTATCTTCTAAATCTGCAATTTGCGCTTCAATAAAACCCTGACGATCTTTTGCAGTTTGGTATTCTGCATTTTCTTTTAGATCTCCAAGCTCACGTGCTGCAGCAATTTGTTTGATAATTGTTGGTCTTTCCACATTTTTTAAATTATCAATCTCAGCTTTTAATTTTTTATAACCATCGGTTGTGATTTGAAACTTTTCCATTTTGTTTTCCTCAATTTTAATATTTGTAATTTTCAGTTTTATAAGGACCAGTTGTATTTACATTAATATAGTTTGCTTGCTTATCATTAAGCTTTGTTAATTTTACTCCTAATTTTTCTAAATGAAGTCTGGCAACTTTTTCATCTAATTCTTTTGGAAGTATATACACTTTATTTTGATATTTTTGGTAATTATTCCACAATTCAATTTGTGCCATTACTTGATTTGTAAAACTTGCCGACATTACAAAAGCACTATGTCCAGTTGCACATCCAAGATTTAGTAAACGACCTTCAGCAAGCAAAATAATTCTTTTGCCATCAGGAAAAGTTATTTGATCAACTTGCGGTTTGATGTTTGTCCATTTTAAATTTCTTAAAGCTTCAACTTGGATTTCATTATCAAAATGACCAATATTACCAACGATTGCGCAATCTTTCATAGCGCGCATATGTTCAATTGTAATAATATCAACATTTCCAGTTGTGGTAATAAAAATGTCAGCTTGAGAAACAACATCTTCAATTGGCAAAACTTGATAACCAGCCATTGCAGCTTGCAAAGCACAAATTGGATCAATTTCTGTAACTACAACACGCGCACCTTGAGATTTAAAAGCCTCAGCACAACCTTTTCCTACATTTCCATATCCACAAATTACTGCCATTTTACCAGCAATCATTACATCAGTTGCGCGTTTTACGCCATCAATTACGCTTTCTTTACATCCATAAAGATTGTCGAATTTTGATTTGGTGACCGCATCATTAACATTTATTGCTGGAACTTTTAGCTTACCTTCTCTTTCCATTTGGTAAAGACGTGCAACACCTGTTGTTGTTTCTTCTGATAAACCTTTTATTTCAGCTAAAATTTCTGGATATTCTTCATGAATCATTTTTGTTAAATCACCACCATCATCCAAAATCATGTTTGGTTTCCAATCAGATTTTCCAATAATTGTTTGACGAATACACCATTCATATTCTTCTTCTGTTTCACCTTTCCAAGCAAAAACTGGAATTCCAACGGCAGCAATTGCAGCAGCAGCTTGATCGACTGTTGAAAAAATATTACATGAACTCCAACGAACTTCTGCACCCAAAAAAACTAAAGTTTCAATTAGAACTGCTGTTTCAATTGTCATGTGTAAACAACCAACAATTCTTGCGCCAGCTAGAGGTTTTGAATTGCCAAACTCTTTACGTAAAGCCATTAAACCCGGCATTTCATTTTCTGCCAAAGTAATTTCTTTTCTTCCCCAAGAAGCCAAAGAAATATCCTTAACACGATAATCGGTGTTATTAGTCATAAAATTATTTATTAGTTAGAAAAAACTGGAGATGAAAGCAGCAACCAAACAAATGGAATGATTAGTACATAACCAAAATTACTGCGATTTTTTTTGCTTGGAACTCTAAAAACCAATAGCATGGTTAGAATTGTAATTACAGAAAAGAAGTAAAATAAAAACTGATTCCAACTCAAACAAACCGAAACAATTAATATAAATTTTGTGTAATCAAAAGATTGCTCCTGACTTGCAAAAAGCCCTTCTGTTTTTTTATAAAAAATTTGATAAAAAATCGCTGCCAGAACCACTCCAAGAGCAGCAGAAAAAGTAACATCAATTATATTTTGATCTTGCAAAACGCGATTTGCTAAACCGATCATCAAAATAAAATTTAAAACTGGTTGTGGAAAAATTTTATGAGTAAAGTCAGTTGCCAGCAAAATCACTAAGCCAACTGAAATCAAAGAATAAATTATAAATTCCTGAGTAAAGCCAAACTTCAAATAACTTAAAACAAATAAGCTAGTTGTTGCAATTTCTACAAAAAGATGAGTGCGCGGAATTTTTGTTTGACAAGATCTGCATCTTCCTAAAGTAAATAACCAATTAATTAAAGGAATTAGATCACGAGTTTTAATTGTTGCGTTACATTCAGGACACCTAGATTTTTTACCAAAATATCTACCAAAACAAGATTCTCCCAAAGGAAGTCGATAAGCAAAAAGAGTGGCATAAGAACCAAAAATCGCTCCAAAGGTTGCTGCTAAAATTATGCCAAAAAATTGATCCATGTTTTTTGTAAATTATTTATTTTGATTTTTCCAAAAACAAAATCACGTCTGCACGATCTTGCGGTTTTTTTAAACCCGGAAAAGCCATTTTTGTTCCTGAAATAAAATCTTTTGGTTTGGTAATAAATGTATTTATTGATTCTCTATCCCATGATCCACCTTTGGCTTTCATGGCATCTGAATAAGAAAAACCAGCAAAAGAAGCTCTTTTTTTACCCACAATTCCATAAAGATTTGGCCCAACTTTTGCTGCTCCACCTTTTTCAACACCATGACAAGAAGCACATTTTTTGAAAATTTTTGCACCACGATCAAAATCAGCAGTTTTCATCATTGTTGCTAAATCAACTGGCTTCTCCTCTAGTTTTGCAACTGGTTTTCCATCTGCTGACAAAGCAATTTCAAAACCTCTTTTTATCATTGGTTTTGGACGATATAAAACATTTGCCGCAACCACGGAAAACAAAACTATTGCTATAACAATAGCAAATGCCGGTGCTTGGGATTTAAGTTGTAATTTTGCAAATTCTAAAAAATTTTTCATTTTTAACGCTATTAATTTTAATCAAACAAAGTTGAGACTGATTTTTCTTGAGAGATGTTGCGAATCGCCTCTCCAATTAAATCAGCAATATTTATAATTTTAATATTATTCGCCGATAGAGTTACCTCTGAAGGCTCAATTGTGTTGGTGATAACTAGATTCTTTAATTTAGAATTAGCAATTCTTTCTCCTGCTTTTCCTGATAAAACACCATGAGTAATATAAGCTGAAACTGATGTTGCTCCTTTATTAAGAATTGCTTCTGCAGCGTTACATAGAGTTCCACCAGAATCTACCATATCATCAACAATTACACAATTTTTTCCCTCAACATCACCAATAATATTCATCACTTCACTTACACCAGCTTTTGGACGACGCTTGTCAACAATTGCCAATTCTGCACCAATTTTGCTAGCAATTGCACGAGCGCGAACAAGACCACCAACATCTGGCGAAACCACAACTAAATCTTTTAGATCAAAATTCTTTTTTATATCACGAACAAAAACTGGTGCTGCATAAAGATTGTCTAATGGAATGTCAAAAAATCCTTGAATTTGTCCAGCGTGTAAATCAACCGTTAAAACACGATCTGCACCCGCTGAAGTGATAATGTTAGCAACTAATTTTGCTGAAATTGGAGTGCGTGGAGCTGCTTTGCGATCTTGTCTTGCATAACCAAAATATGGAATAACAGCAGTAATTCTTTTTGCTGATGCACGACGCAATGCGTCAATTGCAATTAACAATTCCATTATGTTGTCATTTGCAGGATAAGAAGTTGATTGAACTACGAATATATCTTCACCACGAACATTTTCTTTGATTTCAACAAACACTTCTAAATCAGCAAATTTTTTTACTTCAGCATCTATCACTTTAATACCAAGATAATTGGCAATTTCTTGTGATAAAGTTCGATTACTATTGCAGGCAAGAAGTTTCATGTTTTTTGATTTGATATTTGATAAGCAGCAGTTGAAAATCTGACCCGCACACTAATTTTAACAGTCCAAATATCAACTCTATTTTCTACAAATTTTATGGAAGAAATTGAACTTTACGACGTTATTAAAATTTTACATATCATTGCCGTAATTTCATGGCTTGCTGGTCTTTTATATTTACCCAGAATTTTTGTTTATCACTCACAAGTTGCAGTTGGATCTGAAGCCGACAAACTATTTCAAACAATGGAAAAACGCCTTTTGCGCTTTATAATGCTTCCGGCAATGATTTTGGTTTTTTGTTTTGGTTTTTATTTAGCATCGCAAATTGGTTTTGAGTTTATTTGGCTGCACATCAAACTTCTTTTGGTTTTCTTTCTTGCTGCTTACAACGGATTTTTATCATGCACTGCAAAAAAATTTGCTCTAGGTGAAAATAAACATAGCCAAAAATTTTTCCGCATAATTAACGAAGTTCCAACTATCTTAATGATCGCAATTGTAACCTTGGTAATTTTAAAACCGTTTTAATGCAAAATTTAGTTAAAATCACCGAAGAAGAATTTGGCGTAATTCTTGATTTGCGCTATGCTTCAGAAAATAATGTTTGTGGTCACAAACTTTATTCTTACCCATTTTGCTATTTACACGAAGCGGCTATCAAACCTCTAAAAATTGCTATAAATTCAGCAAAAAATTTAGGATTAAAATTAAAAATCTTTGATGGTTTTAGACCAATTGAAGTTCAAGAATATATGTTTGATAAATTTCCTGGTGATTTTGTTTCAAACCCCAAAAGCGGTGTTATTCCACATTGCAGAGGAGTTGCAATTGATCTAACTTTATGCGATTTGAAAGGAAATGAACTTGATATGGGTTCTGATTTTGATGAGTTTTCTGACCTCGCTTTTCATAATTGTGCAAAAATTTCTAAAGATGCTCAACGTAATCGCCTTATTCTGCTTGGCTTGATGAGTGCTGCTGGTTTTGATTTTTATTCAAAGGAATGGTGGCATTATCAACTTTTTAAACCACGAGAATATTTAGTTATAAAGGCTAATTCCAATATGATTGAGGTTTAATTTTTCCATAAAAATGAGCGAAAATAATTACGAAGTTACCTTCAAAGAAACGCGCACTAAAAACGATTTATTCTGTCAATTTGATGATCATCACGGAGTTTTGTTAATTGATGTTACAAAACCTTTTTCTTCAGAAGATTTTATAACAATTTCTAACCTAATTGACCCCTATTTTTCTGAACATGGAGAGCTGGAAGGCATTATCATAAATTCTAAGAAATTTCCTTACTGGCAAGATTCTAAAAACCGCCAAGAATATTTAAATTTTGCCTCTCAAAACCACCATAAATTTAAAAAAGCTGCTTTAAATATGGGTGGTTTTTTTACTAAGATTATTGCAAGAATCGCTCGCGGGAAAGTTCATCCAGAAGTCAAAATTTTTAAGTATAACCAAATAGAGAAGGCTCAAGATTGGATTTTACACTAAACTAACTAAGCTCAATTTACTGATAAACGCACTTCCAAACATGGTTAGCATTTGAAGAACTAGCACAGGCAGATCCACTTCCATAAGCTTGATTATTGGCACAATAACCATTGGCAATACCATATAAACCTGATCCTGAAAAACTATCACCTGAAGGAATAGTGGTTTGACCAGCATAACGCCAAACATATTTTCCTAAAGTAGATGCATTACATATAAAAGGCTGTGTTGTTGTTCCCCAAGCATTTCCAGCGTTAGTTTCCACTAATAACCACTTATATGAAGCAGAAGCAACTGCACAACTTCCACTTGTAATAGACCAAGTTGTATCAGAGTTACATGTAAAATTTACCGTGCCGGTATATCCCACACCACAATTAAGTGATGTAGTTCCATAATTAATATTAGTTGAGGCAATGCCTGTTACTCCACTAATAGAACAAGTTGCCAAAGTGCAAGAACCACCTGTAATAGTAGCTGATCCAACAGAAGCACATGTGTAATTTATATTACCACTATAACCAGCAACATCGCATGAAAATAATCCACTACCAGAAGTAGCATATGCTAAATTACTTTTTGAACTATATCCAGTTCCAGCACTAGCTGTACAAGTTATTGGGATGCAAGAACTTCCAGATTTATAATAACCATCAGCGCAATTGCATGATGTACTTGTGCTTAGATTGTTATTCGTACATGTATAAGGAACTGAGCCAATAAAGTGAAGAGACGAGTTACAAGTAAAAGAACCAGATCCTGGATTTATTGATGTTTCAGTTACTCCATCAATATTTACTGTGCATCCACCAGTACAATTGCCATTATTATCTATTATTCCTCCAACACATGCTGGAGCCGTACCATTAGAACTAATCGTTTGTTTTATGTTCCATTTTTTCTTTAGGTAATAAGAGATATCCACTATTTCAGCGTAATCTAATTCTTTGGTAAAAATTGCCAGCTCTCCAATTTGTCCCGTATATCCTTTACCAATATAAAGATTAGAAAGATTAGTAACCTTGCTATTATCGCTTGAAGTAGCGGCAATATTACCATTAATATATGTTTTTTTTCCAGATTCAGAGCTGGTAAAAACAAAAACTCTTGGCACATCAGAAGAGTAACTTGAAACATAGGAAGAATAAGCGTTGCTATTATCTGCAACAGTTGTTCCTGCTTGACTATGAATTACACTACCATCTGTTTTATACCCTAGAAGCAAGTTCTGACCAGAAGCAGTAATTGTAGAATCTCCAATAAAATAATTATCACCACTATTACTTTCTCTTTGCTCAACAACTATAATTGTGTAATTACTATTATTTAGTAACTTGCCATCGACATTAAAATAACCGTTAGAATCACCAGAAAATCTAACAGCAGGAATTCTATTAATAGTGTTTGCATAAGTTGGATTTGAACTTCCAACATTTACATCAATTCTGTGACCAGAAATATCATTCCAAGAAGATAGTGAAGCTCCATCTGATCTTTCTAAATCAGACAAACTTTGTTCACTGCTGGTTTCAAGCCATAAAGACAGTTCTTTTGTCGATCTAATTGGAGAGGCTTGCGTTAAAGATTGTGCAGAAGCAATAACTGCTTTATTATAAAGATATTTTGTTCCAACAACACCCGATACAAAAATTCCGATTATCAATATTACGACCGAAACCTCAACCAAAGAAAAGGCGGTAGATTGAAAGAATTTTTTTGAAAAATTATTAAACATTTTAGAAGGAATCAGAATTGTAAAAACAGTTATAACCGTTTTTCCTTCTCATCACAACTAAGTTCAATCACTTTATGAAGTGGTTTTCATTTTAGAACACCCACATAATTCATCATATGCGAGTATAAAAAGTTTATTTGGTATATTAATTGAAGAAAATTATAGATCAGATTTTTATCAGAATTTTCCAATAAAAAACCCGAGGACTAATTTAAAAATCCTCGGGTTTTTTTAACCAAAAATTTGTAATACAAATTACATATTTTCAGAAATGTATTTTACTGCGCTGCCAACAGTTGTAATTTTTTCAGCAGCTTCATCAGGAATTTCAATTCCAAAT